>CANFPP010000014.1 GCA_947449005.1 Holosporales bacterium
CGCTTTTTGAGCAATTTTTTTAAGAAATGTCGACTAACAACTTGTGAATTCATTAAATCTTTTGACGGATTCCGGACTGCTGTCTTGAGAGTTTAATGGATTTTTGAGTTATTATTTTTCTTTAAAAAACCCCGTATTCTTGTTAGATACAAATAAAAATTAACTTAAAATGCAATAAAAAGTCAAATTTTAAAAGTGGCCGTAATTATGTTTGGGGATGCCTATTTTGGCATGAGATAATGATTGTTGGATATAATCAGAGAATGGGATGACTTTTTAGAGGGAAGTTCTTTTTTGCATGAGATCCCCGGGTCGAGCCCGGGGATGACAATGTGGTAATGAGCTTTATGCTTCAGAAGCTGTAGGTGCTTCAGCAGCAGATTGAACTGCAGCAACAGCTTTTGGCTTTACACGTGCTCTCTCAGCGATACGAGCACGCTTACCAGTTAAGCCACGTAAGTAATATAATTTTGCACGACGAACGTCACCTTGACGAAGAAGTTCGATGCGAATGTTAGGAGAATATAATGGGAAAACACGTTCCACACCTTCACCATAAGACATTTTACGAACTCTAAAAGAAGAGTTCAGTCCACGGTTTTTGCGGCCAATAACGACGCCTTCATATGTTTGAACGCGTTCGCGTTCACCTTCTACAACTTTAACAAAAATCTTAACCGTGTCACCTGCCCTAAATTCTGGGATAGTCTTTCCGGCGGAAAGTCGTTGAACTTGCTCTTGCTCTACCTGCTGTAATACGTTCACTTATAGTCTCCATTTATGTCTTTTTATTTTGATAAACCGCCCAAAGATCTGGACGACGTACCTGCGTTATTTTTTCTGCTTCGTTTTGACGCCATGCGGCTATTTTTTTGTGATCACCCGACAGCAGTACATCTGGCACGATCTTATTATTCCATGTTTGTGGACGAGTATACTGCGGATGTTCAAGTAATTCCAGCTCAAAACTCTCATTATCTAAAGATTCTTGTTTACCAATCACACCCGGCAAAAGCCTAACACATGCATCCAGTAACGTAAAGGCAGGAATTTCCCCACCAGTGAGGACATAATCCCCTACGCTAATTTCTTCAAGACCATGAGACTCCGTCCAACTTTCGATAACCCGATCATCAACACCTTCATAACGCCCACACAAAATTGCCAACTGTGATGTATCATGTGTAAGACGTTTTACAATCTTTTGAGTTAATGGCTTACCACGCGGCGTCAAATAAATAAATTGAGTCTTCACACTAGTATCAACAGCCCGCAAAGCAGCATCAATAATATCAGAACGCAGAACCATTCCAGCACCACCACCAAAACACGTATCATCAACTGTACGGTGTTTATCTGTAGCGTAATCACGAATATTAATAGTGTTTAATGCCCAGATTTTGTCTTCCAATGCTCTGCCGACAAGAGAGTGCGCAAGAGGCCCTGGAAACATCTCGGGGAATAGTGTTAGGATTGTCGCTTTCCAGGGTAACATAATATTATGCCATTAAACCAAAAATGCTGGATCAATTTGGACGTATTTTTTCTCTTTCAAAGAGATAACTGGCACTGATTCTTTATTGAATGGAAGAAGAAAATTTTTACTGTCTTCAGTGGTAATTTCCAAAAAATCCCCTGCCCCATAATTATGGACAGCTTTTACGATGCCAATTGGCTTCTGATCATCGTCAACAGCCTGCAGACCAATTAAATCATCATAGTAAAACTCATCATCTTGCAAAACAGGCAGTTGATCATGCGCAATCAAAAGCTTTGTGCCGACAAAAGTTTCTGCTTGGTTTCGATCATTGCATCCAGAAAGCCTTGCTATTACAAGATTTGCTGATCGAACAGAAACAATTTGCACTTCACAAGACGTACCCTTTTCATCTTGCAAAACGCCATAGGATGTCAAATCTTCTGGATTTTCTGTGTAAGTTTTTATTCTGACTTGACCTTTTATGCCCTGAACAGCAACAACCTCTCCCAAGCAAATAAAGTTAGGAGAGGTTGTTGTCATTATAAAAGGGCGCTCTTTTTAAAAACTAAGCTTCAGCCGTTGCAGCTGCAGCAGCTTCTGCCTCAGCCTTTAGACGTTCTTGTGCTTTTTTCTTAGGTGCAGATTGCAATGGATTAGCTGTCTTTGCAGGTGCAGCCATAAGGTTTGCAGAAGCAAAGAATTTAATAACGCGATCTGTAGGTTGCGCTCCAACAGAAAGCCAATGTTTTGCACGTTCCATATTTAGAACAACACGCTCTGCATTATCTGCAGACAAAAGTGGGTTGTAAGAGCCAATACGCTCAACAAAACGACCATCTCTTGGGCTAGAAGCCTCTGCTACAACAATACGATAGAAAGGACGCTTTTTTGCGCCACCACGTGCTAAACGAATCTTTAATGCCATTTTTTAATATACCCTTTAATTAACGTTAACAATTTACAACCACTCAATTCCCTTCATGAGATCCCCGGGCCAAGCCCGGGAATAACACTTTTAGGAGAAGCAGCTACCTCTTTATCTACCCAAGAGACCTTTCAGCCCATTGCGCATAAAACCCTTTTGTCCCATTTTACCCATCTGCTTAAACATCTGCTGCATCTGCTGATATTGTTTTAGCAAACGATTCAAATCCATAACTGTCATTCCTGATCCGGCTGCAACTCGACGTTTGCGAGAAGCATTCAGAAGACGAAAATCTCTACGCTCTTGACGTGTCATGGACCGTATAAGAGCAATTTGACGACGAACCATGCGATCGTCAAGTCCTGCATCTTGAATCTTATCTTTAACCTTGCCCATTCCAGGCAAAAAACTCAAAAAACCTGACACGCCACCCATTTTTAGCATTTGTTCCAGGTGTTTGGCCATGTCGTCAAGACTAAAATGACCTTTTTGCATTTTTTGGGCCATTTTTTCTGCTTCATCTTTATCAACAAGATCCGCAGCACGCTCAACGAGGCTTACAATATCACCCATATCAAGGATTCGTCCAGCAATTCTATTAGGCTGGAAAATCTCGAGTTGATCGGACTTCTCTCCAATCCCCATAAATTTTATGGGGCAACCCGTTACAGCACGCATAGATAAGGCTGCGCCTCCACGTGCGTCACCATCCACCCGTGTTAAAACAATTCCTGTGATTTTTAGACGCTCGTTAAAAGCTCTTGCAACAGTGACAGCGTCCTGACCTGTCATTGCATCAGCTACTAACAACGTCTCAATTGGCCCTGTCTCTGCTTTAATAACGGCAAGCTCGTCCATCAAAGGCTCATCAATATGAAGACGACCAGCACTGTCTAATAAAACGACATCAAAGCCACCAATGCGCGCCGCGTGCATGGCTCGCTTTGCTATCGAAGCCGGCTTTTGCTCTGGAATGATTTCTAATGTCTCAACATTAAGTTGACGCCCAAGAATCGCCAACTGCTCTTGTGCAGCGGGTCTGTAGATATCCAAGGAGGCCATCAATACTTTTTTATTGTATTTTTTTGTTAAATGAAGAGCCAGCTTTGCTGTAGAGGTCGTTTTTCCTGAACCTTGCAACCCGACCATTAAAATCGACAATGGCGCTGGTGCTGCAAGATTAATTTCTTCAACTTCTCCGCCCAGCATCTGGACTAAATGATCGTGAACAATCTTAACAACCATTTGACCAGGACTAATGCTCTGCACCACTTCCTGCCCAATTGCCTTTTGTTTCACTTCTTCAATAAATTGCTTAACAACAGGCAACGCAACGTCCGCCTCTAATAAAGCAATCCGAACTTCACGCAATGCTGCGACAACATCATCCTCATTCAGAAAACCACGCCCACGCAGTTTATCCAGGATTCCTGTCAGCCTTGTCGAAAGATTTTGAAACATTTAGTTAAGTTAGTTCATTTTTATAAAGTTAAAGAGGTATAGAGACAATAAGATAAGACTGGAGAAAATACAATTACTTAGTTGAAAAGCTAGATATGAATGAAGTCGCATCAATCTTAAAGCACATAAGTACCAAAAATAGTGAGCAACTCACGAAAAGAGGACCCTGTTTTCTTGAGTTGCTCACTATTTTTTATAAAAACTCAGTTAATTTTTCATGAGATCCCCATGACAAGCCCGGGGATGACACTAGGAGAGGAGGTACTTAATTAGCAAGAGTATGGGATATTGAAAGAGATTCAGAACTGCCTTGTACTAAACGCCAAGCATCTGGCGTTGCGAATAGCACACGTAACAACTGGTTGTTCAGGGCATGACCTGAGTTAATGCCATGAAATTTTGCCTTTAGCCGAACGCCAGCAAGGGCAAAATCGCCAATAGCATCGAGAATTTTATGACGAACAAACTCGTTAGAATACCGAAGGCCGTCTTGATTCATGACATTACCATCACGAATAACAATTGTGTTTTCTAAAGAAGCACCTTTTGCTAAGCCTGCAGCCCAAAGTTTTTCTGCATCTTCAAAGAAACCGAATGTGCGGGCACTTGCGAGAAGCTCTGAAAAATCATCGTAATCTGGATCAAAAGAGAAAGAAGAAGAGCCTGTGTAATCTTGTAATTCTTTAAAACGACCATGGGCATCAAAATCCATTGTAATGGAAAAATGATCATCAGGAATAAATTCAGCTGATGCACCGCCGTGCGTCACTTTGATTGGCTTTAAAATCTCAATAACTGTGGCTGGATTGACGAACGTTTGAATGCCAACGCTTTGAATCATTTTTGAAAAAGCTGCAGAACTTCCGTCCATAATAGGAACTTCAGGGCCATTAACTTCCACGAAACAATTGTCGATGCTCGCCCCCGCTAATGCGGCAACAACATGCTCAATTGTGCTAATCGAAGTGCCATATACGTTTGCAATTTTTGTGCACATCATTGTGTCGACAACAGTATTCCATTTTGCAGGAATCTGATTGCGAGAAGAATCGATATCTGTTCGAATAAAAACAATGCCTGTGTCGCTAGGCGCAGGAGTTAAGGTCAATGTAACAGGCTTACCTGAGTGAACTCCAACACCAATACAACTCGCAGGCTGCTTTAAAGTTGCCTGAAAAGGAGAAAAAGCCATAAGATCTGACTTGTTTACCACCTTGGAATGAGTTACTGGTATCGAAACGTTCAACATTATAAAAGTACAATTTAAAGGGTTATTTCACTATACTTATCATTGGGCATAATGGTCAAAATTACAATGAATGGTATATTACAAACTATGACAGATTCTGAAACAACTCTTACCCTTGATCTTGAGGGGGTTAAAGACCTTGCAAGCAAAATTGCGAAAGCTTTAAAACCACGTGATGTTCTCTGCCTTTGGGGAACATTGGGTGCAGGTAAAACTGAATTTGCGCGGGCTTTAATTCAATCGCTTATGTCCTCAAACGTTGAGGTTTTAAGCCCAACCTTTACACTTGTTCAAACCTATGATACCGCAAATGGTACAATCTGGCATTACGATTTATATCGCCTTAAGTCCTCAGATGAAGTCCTTGAACTTGGAGTCGAAGAAGCATTTTCAAGTGGAATATCTGTAATTGAATGGCCAGAGAGACTTGAAGAGTGGCTTCCCCGTAGACGGATTGATATATCTTTGCGTATTATAAATGAATACTTAAGAGAAATTACTATCAAACCAACGGGCATGCATGACTTCTTTAAATTATAACGCAGATACAAAACACCTCTTTCTAGAACAATGTGGTTGGTCTGGCGCACAAGTTGAATTTCTTGCAACAGACATGTCGCCGCGCGTTTACTATCGCGTTCATAAAGACAATCAAACTGCTGTTTTAATGGAAGCTGAAGACTCTGACACAACCAAACGTTTTGTTTGTATCGCGAATCATTTAACGGACTTAGGATTACCGGCTCCCAAGGTTTTCCATCAAGATACGATAGGTAAATATACCCTGATCGAAGATTTAGGAAATAATACATTCACTAATGCCTTGAAAAATAGTTCTGAAATTGAGCATGAGCTGTATGCATTAGCTATTGAGACATTGATAGAGCTTCATAAAAAATCAACTGCGAAACCTGATTTCTTAGAAGATTATTCAACACAAATCCTTTTAAAAGAAACAGAAATATTCATTGATTGGTATTGGCTAGCTCTTCATCAAACCGAAATAGATCCCTTGGTTAAAGCGGATTTTTTTGCGCGATGGACAGCTGTTTTTGATACGGCATTGAGAACACCATCTACCCTTGTTCTTCGAGATTTTCATGTTGATAACCTTATGCATCTCTCTAACGAAAAATGTGGCTTATTAGATTTCCAAGATGCTTTGTGGGGGCCCCTTGTTTATGATATCGTTTCTCTGGTGGAAGATGCGAGACGTGACGTTGCAGAAGATCTTACCGAGAAATTATGGGGGCAATATTTGGATACGATTCCAACGAATCAACACAGCGATATCAGAATAGCTGGAAATATTATCAGCGCTGGCCGTCATGTGAAAATTATTGGTGTTTTCACACGCTATGCTATGCGCCAAGGTAAGAAACACTACTTAGCTCACATACCAAGATTATGGCGACTTATTGAAAGATGTTTTGGGGATCCAGCCTTAAAAGATGTCAAAGAGTGGTTTGACACTTATGTTCCGTCAGAAAATCGTATAATTCCAAAAATATAACAAGAGTATAAAATGTCTATAATTAATCAGGCAATGGTTTTTGCAGCTGGCTTTGGAAAACGTCTGGCACCTTTGACAGATACACTTCCAAAACCTTTAATCAGAATTGGAAATAGCACCTTGCTTGACCATGCTCTCGATCAATTAGGAACTGTTGGCGTTGATAACATTGTTGTGAATACTCATCATCTCGCTTTTAAAATTCATGATCACCTCAAGGATAGATCTTCTATCCATATTTCACATGAAGAGGAACTTTTAGAAACAGGTGGTGGTGCCTTAAAAGTTATAGATCGCTTTGGTAATGCTCCCTTTTTCGGCATAAATTCGGATGTTTGGTGGCGAAACGGACCCGTATCTGCGTTAAAGCGACTTCAGGAAACTTGGGATCCACATTACATGGATGTATTGCTGCTACTCACACCAAGAGAGCACACAATTTATTTAGAGGGAGACGGTGATTATTTTATCAATGATGACTTCACTCTGAGATATCGACGTGAGAATGAAAAAGCTCCCATGATTTACACAGGAATTCAGGTTCTCCATCCCGATGCCTTTAAAGGTTGTGAAGTTTTGGGTGAAAAATTTTCCTTAAAGAAAATCTATGATAGAGTCGAAGCTCAAGGACGGCTTTATGGATTGATCCATGATAATATTTCCATAGATATTAGCACGCCCTTGGGACTTAAAGATCTTTATACGCATTTATAGAGATTTATTACTGAGAAATTTTTTCAGCTTATCTAGCGATTCTGGCATGTTTTTACGACCAAATCCAATGCGAAAATGATTCGTTGACGTATCATAAATTGATGCTGGCATCAGAAGGACTCCGCATTCTTTTACAAGACGATCGCAGAAAGTGTCAACAGGTTCAGTCTTTTTGTAATTCACAAAACCAACACAACCACCTTGCGGCCTAACCCATGAGAACAAATCACTATATTCACCAAAAAATGTATCAAGTAGCGCCAGATTATCTGCTGTGATTTTATTGTTGCGGGCCAAAATTTGATCGCTGTTTTTAAGCGCAATTAAGCTGATAATTTCGGCAGGTGCACTATTGCAAATAGATGTGTAATGCTTCACCTGTTCGATTTTCTTGAGCAGCTCATTATTCTGACAAGCGATCCAGCCGACTCTAAGGCCAGGCATACCGAATGCCTTACTCATTACTCCAAGAGAAAGTGCTTTAGGGTACATTTCTGCAGCAGGCTTTGCCCAAGGACTGGATGGTTGCCCTAACAATCGATAGACTTCATCAGAGAAAAGCCAAAGATCATGAAGAGCACATAGATCAACTAAAGCTTGAAGCTCGCTCTGAGTTATAACTTGTCCCGTTGGATTGTGGGGAAAATTAATAACCACACACTTCGTTGTTGGTCTGATGACATTTTTTATGGCATCAATATCGATACGCCAATCATTTTCTTCTTTAAGAGCAACAGCTGTAACATCACATCCATAATGCTTTGGAACCTCCAGAAGGGATTGATAACATGGTGTTAGGACAATCACATGGTCACCAGGCACACAAAGAGTTTGCAGAGCGCAAAAAATCCCTTCTTCAGCACCAGAAAAACATAGCGTATTTTTGGCGTCTAAAGTTGGATATAAAGTGCTTGCGATTTGGTATCTCAAGCTTGGCAATCCCTTGCTTTCAGTGTAGCTTAAGCGCAAATGGTTCCATGAATCCTTGTCGGCCGGGTCCGCCATTTCGATCATCTCTTGCATACTAAAGCTTTCAGCATCCGAACAACACAGCAAGTATGGCGCACTAAATTCGTATTGGGCTAAATATTCTTCCAATTTAAAGATATTCATTTTTGTCTCCATTCTTTGAGGTACTTAAATATAGTTGCACGACTTATAGAGATAGCTTCCGCAATATAATCAGCTGCGTTTTTCTCGGAAAAGGCACCTGATAAAAATAGATGGTAGGCTAGCTTTTTTCTTTGCGAACCCGTCAAACTATCAAAGTGCCACCCCATGTCAGTGAGTTTTGCATGGATGGCTATATGCAATCTTTCCTGCCAATCATTCTTAAACAAACTTTCTGGCTGGCGTATCGTAGAGCTTCTTAAAAAACTCTGGCTTAAATTATGCATTTGGTTAAAAACAGACACATCGCAATTGATGCAAAGCAACCACTTTTTTTCAAGAATGATAGAGATTGAACGGATTATCCGCCCATCAAAGTTGAGTTTTGGATAGACTATTTTGTCTATCTCATTTTCTAACTTTAACGTATCAAGATCTAAAAGTGACGCATCACCAATCTTTCGTTTGGATAGACTTCCATTAATGTAACAAATGGTCTGCGACTCAAGATCATGGATGACAATTTCTACTAAGGGTTCCATCAACAAAATGATGGCGTCGCAGAACGGGATATAATTATTTAGATTCATTTTTACACTTTTTAGTCTGATTAATAATAAATATATAGACTAAAAAGTATAATTTGTAAAGATTTTATTAATCAAATCTCCACTATTTCAGCACAAAAACACCACCTATCATAAAGTGATCAGAAGCAAAATTTCTCTCCTTAATATTATAGTCTCCGCTTATTCCATATGACCATAAGGAGTCAATAAGACTAGGGCTGTAGAATCCAACATCTAATGTTTTCGTTTCAATAGTGGAAGAAGATATCTGAGCTTTGTGAGGATCATTTTTAAAGCCGACGAAAGTTGTTGACTCGCCAAAATGACCATACTTTGTACCATCTCGAAAATCGCGAGCAGGTAAGATTTTTAAATAATCTTGGTAAATTGTTTCGTCTCCAGCATCTTGAAAGTAATTACGATCTCCGAGTGAAAACCAAGGCTCAGACTGGACGGTAGATTTAATGAAATCATTTTCAACTTTTATAGCTGTACGCTTGGCTTTGGAACTTTTGTGATCATAATGAGAGTTAAAAACATAGAATGTTTTATTGGTAAGCTTATCCAAAAAATGAACAGATATTATAATTCTTGGAAATGATGATGCGCCCTTTGCAATAGAGGAACGAGTTGGAGTTTCAGATAACCACCGAAGAGAAGATTGAGTGCTTACAAAGCGATCATTTCTATACGCAATAACCAACATTTCATCAGAAGGATGGATGCCTTTAGAGAGCTCATTTATCAGTTTTCCAGTAGGGGAATGATAAGCTATCAGGACATACGATGGAAGAAGAGCTTTAATGTCCTTAAGTTGATTTATGCTCACTTCTTGCAGGGCGATGATGTCTTTATCCTTCAAAAGGTCAAGAACGGCTTTTTTCCGAGTTTCCCAAGAGTGTTTCGTATTTTGATAATGGCAATCTATCGCAATGTTGTAACTTACTATATTGATGCTGTTGTGAGGTGCCTGCGGAGAGGTTTTGAGATTTCTTAATTCGGGTCGATTAAGAAGTGGTACAACCTGGGGTGTCGACCAAAAAATATAGTAGAACCAAGAGAAGCTAATCGAGAAAAGAAAACCCCAGAGACAAAAATTCTTTAGTCGATTTTTAAAAAATATCATTCTGCCAATTCCTGATAAATAATTATCCTTGAAAAATTAAATTAGCGGTTTAAATTTTCAAGAAAGTTTGGCCCGCCGCGTCAACAGCAACCGGACCGCTTCTAGTTTTGGCAGCTTTAGGAGTCGTTTGTGAGAAAAGATAGATTCTTTCTTCGCATAAGCGACCTGGAAACGGGAGACGCCCCTCCCGCTCCCAAAACTTAATGAAGCCTGTCTAATAAAGGTGGCTTTCGCTTACAATTTCCCACCAGGAACAATGTCCATCAGTGCCTTCATACATTCAAGATAAAATTCGTGATCTGCTGAAACGACAGTGCCAAGGATTGATTCAACCCTTTTTAATTCAGGCTTACTAGCAGATTTTTCCAGAGACTTCACTAAATACTGAACATGATTATAGGAGAGATCAGAAAAATCTTGAAGTCCAAGCGTGCCTGCAAGTACATGCTGGAGTGCTCTATAAGCATTCCCTGCCCCCTCTAAATCAGGTTTACTCATCACTGTTATTCTTGGCAAAAGAGTATTTCTTGATGACCAGAGTATAGGTGTTTTATGTAGAAATAGGCCACCAAGAGACATGTTATACTCTCTAGAAACATAATTTGCAGCCAACGAGGTTACAAATGAACGATAACCAATAAATGCAACTTTCGACGGATGACGAAAGTTTATTTTTTCCATGATTCCACTTACAGTGTCTTTCACGCCAGATGCTTCTTCTAATAATTGCACACCTCGATCAAAGATATCATGGGTTCCCTGAAGAAGAGCGCCTGCCGTTGCATGAGGATTAGATGCGGGCAACAAGCTAGCTATAATATTTTTAAACTCTGGATTGTTCCACCACGCATCTGACTCAGCTGTATTGATAGTCAGTCTCTCAGATTCGTAAAATCCGCTCACCCATTTCTTTTTACCACCTTTCGCTTCTTCCTGAATTAAACCATGGAAAAAATTCGCAAATGCGTCTTGTGCGTTCGTCGGATGAAAAAATACAAATAAGGGTTTGTTTGCTTCATCGAATAACCGTTGCGCAACATCAAGATGCGTACTAATCTCAGTGCTTCTCGCTCGAGTTCCATGCTGAGCTTGATAGGTTTCTACAATATCAGCACTGTCTTTTTTAATTCTGCCAGAAAAATATAAAGCTATTTGAAGAAGCTTTGTTTCTTCCGCTGTTGCTGGAGCTTGTCGAAAACCATATTTACCTCCGGTTGAGATAAAGTAAAGAATAGCATCGGCACGTTTTTCTTTTTCTTCAAGAGAAAGACCTTTGCTGGATTGCAGAAGGCTATCAACATGATTAATCACCCCATAACGTGGATTATTGTCATGTTCCCTTTCATATTCTTTCCAATATTCATCGCCAGAATCAGCAAAACATAATTTACTAAATAGAACGGAAAGTAAAAATATATTTTTTATTTTAAAAAACCCCATAAGACACCCTTTCGCTTATACTTTATTACTGATTAATATGATTGTTGAGCAATATGTTACTTATACATAAGCTAATGTATTTTATCATCAAAATTTTCCACTATTTTAGTCAGACCCTAGTGTTCTCGAATACCAACACCTAAAGGAACAGAGATTGCAGAGAGCATACAAGTGTGCAAGTTTCTTTAGAAGATTCCTTGACGTTGCCCCTTAAATCAACTGCTCTTTTAAATTTTGAACGGTAAGGTCCTTTTTATCAATGAGGATTGTTTTGCGGCGGTCAGCCTGTCCGGTGGTAATGTGGATATGAGATTTCGCAACTTTGAGAGCTTTTGATAAAAGCTCAATGATTGCAGCGTTAGCTTTGCCATCTTCAGGAGGCGCAGTTACGTATATCTTTAAGAAAGCTTGGCCTGCGGCGTCAATAGCAACAGAACCGACTCTAGTTTTAGAAGCTTTGGGAGTTGCGCATATAAAAAGATATACCCCCTCTTCGCACAAACGACCTGGAAAAGGGAGAGCGTCAGTCTCTCCTTCAAAACTTAATGAAGCCTGTCTAATGAGCCTGAACTCGATTTTCTTTACCGCATTTCATATTTTAAAACTATCTGTTCTCTTGCCCAACTCGTATAGATGTAGGGGCAAAGGCTCTGTTGGTATACCACTTAATGTTCCAGGAGTTTTCACTTTACTCAAGATTAAGGAGTTCGAATATTTACAAATTTGTTTGAGATCTTTAGAACGCAATTGATTCGTCCATTTCACTTCAATAGGAAAGAATTGATTCTGATCAATATACGCTAGATCTACCTCTCCTTCAGCCTTTATATAAAAGCATGGATAACTTCTTTGATAAAGATTGACAACGCATGATTCGGCTAAAGAGGCCGACCAATTAGAATCTTCAAGCACCGAGGAAGATAGCCACAAACGAATGCTATGAAAAACAAAAGGATCTTTAAATATAATTTTTTTTGCTTTTTTAGGCGCGGCCAGTAATTTATCTTCAATTAATGCATTTTGCACATAAAGAACATCCATAGCCTCAAGTAAATGCACGTAACTTTGAATGGTGTTAGGATGATCAATTGACGTATGGTGAGCGAGAGAATTCCACGTTACTTGTGTGTTGTAGGTTTTAATAATTGCGAATAAAACTTCTTTTAAAAAAGCTTCACTTTTCCCATGTTTAATAACATCACCTCTAATCCAATCTGAATACGTTCTATAAACAGATGGCGCAATCATATTTAGCTTAGCAAAACTATTTATGGCGGTTAAAAATCCACCGTGCATTAAATAAAGTTCAAATTCTTCAAACAACATATCTATGGATACATTTTCTATGTTTTTAAATTTAAGATTAATAAATTCATAGAATGATAATGGATAAAGGTGAAAATCCACCTGATCAGCATTGCCACGCCTACCAGGAAACCGCATCCGCGCCTCTTGCATAAAGGTTAAATCAGATCCCGTTAGCACCACGATTACATTTTCAAACGCACCAATATCAGCTAAATGTTTAATGCCCTGATCCCAATTGCGTATATAAGTCACTTCATCAATAATGAGATAAATAACTGCGCGAGAAGACGATTGCTGATTAATATATTCCTGCACTATTTGAATCAGGCTTATATGATCGGCAATTAGCTCTCCTGTTATAAAAAAGAGTGATTGCGGATTGCATCCATTGTCCAGTAGCACAGACATCCATTGCTTAAGAAGCGTTGTTTTTCCAATTTGCCTTCCGCCCCCAACAGTATAAATACCAGGAATCACAGAAGGTAATTGTTTCAATAAGGAAGGTTCATGCACAAACACTTGTTTGGGCAAATTACATAATTGCGGATCTTGCATTTTGAACAAATCAACTGATTGCCAATGCAGATTATGAGAACTAAAAATATGATTCATAGTGCAATATTAGATAAATAGATTAATTTAGTTAATGATCGTTGCTCAAATTTAGTCAATGAGTTGAATGGTTACCAAAAAATAGCTAATGAGCCTGATCCCAATTTTTTCCGATACCAATGCCAACGACTAGAGGGACAGAAAGAGAGACTACTGTTTCCATTGTCTTTTTAAGAACGGGAACAAGAGTTGCAATTTCAGTTTCTGGAATTTCAAAGAGAAGCTCGTCGTGCACTTGAAGAACTAAACGAGCCTTAGAATTAGAACTTTCTAGAAGTGCTGGCATTCGAATCATAGCGCGTTTGATGATATCGGCATTACTGCCCTGCAACGGTGCATTAATCGCCTGACGTTCGGCGAATTGGCGCGTCATGCCGTTTGTGTCATTAATCCCGGGTGTATAACAACGGCGTTTAAACAAGGTTTCGACGTAGCCCTTATCACGCGCCATCGTTCTATATTTCTGCATGTAAGCTTCGATGCCTGGATATTTTTGAAAATAGCGCTTAATAATCTCGCCCGCTTCACCATTCGGAATTCCGAGCTGCTGTGCCAAACCAAAAGAACTAATGCCATAAATAATACCAAAGTTAATGGCCTTGGCTTGACGGCGTAAATCAGAGGTCATCTGTTCTAATGGAACAGAGAATATTTGAGAGGCCGTTGCGGCATGAATATCATCGCCATTTCTAAACGCCTCAATTAGCGGGTGAACTTGGGCAATGTGCGCAAGCAAGCGAAGCTCTATCTGCGAATAGTCCAGCGAGACGAGCTGATATCCCTCTTCTGCTATAAAAGCTTGACGAATCTTACGCCCCTCTTCGGTGCGAATAGGAATATTTTGTAAATTCGGCTCTGAAGAAGATAAACGTCCCGTTGCTGCGCCCGCCATAGAAAAGGATGTATGAACCCTATTGGTGTTTGGATTAATTGCAGAGACCAAGCCATCGACATATGTTGATTTTAATTTTGCTATGGTGCGCCATTCAATAATTTTGGCGGGAAGCTCGTGCCCTAAGAGTGCTAGTTTTTCAAGAACATCCACGTCAGTAACAAAAGCTCCGGTCTTTGTTTTCTTCGGAGCCGGCAGTGACATTTCAACAAAAAGAATGTCACCTAATTGTTTTGGAGAAGCGATATTAAAAGGACGGCCCGCGAGCTTGTAAATTTCTTGTTCGAGAATTAACAAGCGTTCCGTATATTCAGTCCCTAAGCCTTCAAGAAGAGGTTTATCAACCAAAATACCATTACATTCCATTTGCACAATTACTGGAACTAAAGGACGTTCTAAACGATAATAAACCACAGCCCTTTGCTCAGCTGTAATGCGATCATTCAAAAGCTGGTAAAGCTTCATTGTTATTTCTGCGTCTTCTGCGGCGTAATCAGTCGCTTTTTTCACATCAACATGATCGAAGGTAACCTGACTTTTTCCAATGCCAGCAACTTCTTTAAACTTTATGGTTGTATGACCTAGATATCGCTCGGCCAATTCATCCATTCCATGGCCATGCTTACCAGCATTAAGAACGTAAGACATGAGCATAGTGTCATCTATAGATTTTGCTTCAACGCCGTATTTTTGCAGAACAGCCAAGTCATATTTAATATTGTGTCCAACTTTTACAATGGAAGGATCCATAAACAGAGGCTTTAAAAGTTCTAACGCTTCGAGGCGATCGATCTGCCCTTCATAATTAAGATGCGCAAGAGGAACATAACATGCATGGATTTGGCCAAGCCTTGGAGAAAGAGCAAGGGCAATCCCCACAAGCTCGGCCTGTACCGCTTGAAGAGATGTTGTTTCACAGTCAATAACGACAAGCCCTAAATCTTTTGCGGATTGTATCCAAAGCTTTAGCTCATCCACAGATAGAATCGTCTTATAATTTTTATCCTGAACTGCATTTTGCTGTCCGCGCTTATTAAGACGTGCGGCGAGAGAGTTAAAATTTTGCTCAAGAAGAAAATCATTTAAGAAGTCATAATCAATTGCTTTAACTTCTAATTCTTCCAGGCTTAAAGGTAAGGGAGTATCTCTGATAAGAGTGACAAGCTTTTTTGAAAGAAGAGCATTCTCAACATTATCAAGCAAAGTTTGACGTCGTTTGGGTTGTTTAATTTCACCAGCACGACTTAAAAGTGTTTCAAGATCACCATAGATTAAGAGAAGCTCTGCTGCGGTTTTAGGGCCAATCCCTGGAACGCCTGGGATATTATCACTGGCATCGCCAGCTAAGGCTTGGGCATCAATAACTTTATCTGGCCCAACTCCAAATTTTTCAAAAACCTCAGCCTGCTTAATATTTTTGTTTTTAATGGGATCAAACATAAAGACCTGATCATCAACGAGCTGCATAAGGTCTTTATCTGAAGAAACTATGATAACTTCATAGCCTTCCTTTTTAGCAAACTCAGCATAGCTAGCAATGAGATCATCGGCTTCATATCTATCAAGCTCCACAGACGGAACTGAAAAAGCTTTACAAGCATCACGGATTAGAGAGAATTGCGGAATTAAATCTTCTGGTGTTTCAGAGCGATGCGCTTTGTATTCTGGATATATATCATGACGGATTGTTTTGCGGCCAGCATCAAAAATAACAGCCAACGCATCCTTTTCACCATCACGATCAGGATGATCTATCATTTTTAAAAGCATATTGCAAAAACCATAGACAGCACCAACAGGCGTGCCGTCATTGCGTTTCATCGGCGGTAGTGCGTGAAAAGCTCTAAAGATAAAACCTGAACCATCAACTAAATAAAGTTTTTTCAACTAAATATCCTACGAGCTTTGGATTAACTATTGGCTAATTTCTTCTAGTAGCTCTGGGTCTAATCTTTCTTTACGATCTTGATATGCAAGGTTTGATTCAAAGGCATGTTCATTATCAAGTTTTGCTCCCAATTTAAATAAATCAACAATTGCAGACCGTACATCATAGATTTTGCCAATTTTAGCAAGAGTACCGTGTTGATAATTTGCAATGTGCTCTAAGCATAAAGCTAATCTATATACAGCTTCTGATTTGCCTTGCTGTGATGCCTTCAAAAAAGCCTGGGCTGCATTTAACATATCGTCACCAGCAGCAAGATTACTATAGCTTTTCGTATAAGTTTTTTTAGCAAACGCGTAAGTATCTTCTGGTGTATTCTCTATGTCTAACATAGGCACTCTTAAACTATAGTGACTCAGTATAGAAGATACTTGGTCCATTTCAAGCTCTGCTGCACAAAGGCCTACCCCCCAATAAGTTATCACATTCAATACACTTAAAAAACTAAACGTAGCAATCCATTTTGATTTAGAAAATATTTTCATAATTCAATCTCTTCTTATCTGAAAAACATTACGCGCATAATTTAGCAGTTTTTATACATTAAAGATATGCATTTATTAGCCTGGCAGAGAGCTTATATATCTTTGAAGCACAGGAACATCAGGCAATATTGTGCGAAAATGTCGCAATGGATAAGGTGCAGCAGGATAAACAACAGGCAAATCTGCAGGCGCAATAGCCAGATCAGGATTAGGATGTGGAGGCGGCATTATAAAATTTGCAGCAGGAATTTGCGGCAATACAGGAATTATAGGCATTGTAGCCAAATTAATTGTATGCACATTATCCGCATGAGCTACAGGAAGATCCGTTAAACCGTTTGCTAAAGCTGGAATATCCATAATAATATGGCCTCTATAGTTAGTATCATGACCTTTTGTTGAACGGGAAGAATCATACGTTTTTCTTGACGATACAGTTAAAAAAGTCGGTACATTATAGATATTATTTGTAATATAATGTGGAAAAAAACTCAATGTCTTCCCACAATTATTACAAGGATCCCTGTTGGAATGGACATGTAAGACAATTGCTCTAATTCGTGCAGGTTGCTCTGGCCATCCTGCGGTAGTTAGTATTCGTTGAACATTGAGCATAAAATTATTGCCAGCTCCCTCATCTTGAGACAAATAGTACATCAGCTTTTGTTCAGAATGTTGAATAGCAGTAGAAAAAGTTACAGTCACGGGAGTGTTTATAGCAGTAACTAATGCATCATAATTACCATTTGGTAGAAAATTATGATCAGGAATAGATGCCAGCAATTCACCATTTAAATATCCCTTCAAATCCTCATTATCAGGGGATGTTGCTGCCATATACTGAACTCCAGTCTGGGCTCCATTTCTTAAAGTAGCAGTAGCAGTACTGGGAAAGAAGAGTATTTGAGCTGGATCACTAGGGGCTCTAATCCAATCGGTTATAGAAGCTAATGCATTATTAGCCGTCTGAACAACTACTGTAATTGATGCCACAACAATGTTAGTAGTAGAAGCATATGTTTTGTTAAGAAAGCGTGTTAAATGCTCTTCTTGTTTACCCATATCCGCATGAATTCTTTGTGCTGGAACAGGGCCGTAGTAATTATGGCCTGAGTGTATATAAATATCCAAACTCTCTCGCCAACGCCATCTTTCCTCCTCCTGCGCAATTCGTGGAAGCTCAGCAGAAAAGCATGGCGCGCTGAAACAAATAAAGATTGCCAGAAGTGTGTGAAAGCATTTGTTTTTTATCATGGGATAGTTTTATCCAATCAATATCTTTTATAGATTTGATTCTACAAAACATAAGGTTAAAAAATCTTTAACTTTAAAAAGAGAGATTTTTAACCTGCAACCCCTACCCTATGAGCTAATGCTGCCTCGAGGAAACAATCGATATCGCCATCCAATACACCATGAGCATTTCCTCTTTCAACACTGGTTCTGGAATCTTTAACCATTTGATAAGGCTGCAACACATAAGATCGAATTTGATGACCCCAGCCAATGTCTGATTTTGTTGCCATTTGAGAGTTTAGCTTTTCTTCTCTAAGGCGCAATTCTAATTCATATAAACGTGCCTTTAACATAGCCATCGCCTGGGCACGGTTACGATGCTGTGAGCGATCGTTTTGACACTGAACGACAATGCCGGTTGGATTATGAGTGATACGGATAGCACTTTCAGTCTTATTGACGTGCTGCCCCCCCGCTCCTGAAGCACGATACGTATCGATTCTTAAATCTTTTTCCTCAATTTCAATGGGGATAGATTCATCAGTTACAGGATAAACCCAAACAGAAGCAAAACTGGTATGACGTTTGGAGTTTGCATCAAAAGGAGAAATGCGAACCAAACGATGAACACCGCTTTCTGTTTTCAGCCAACCGTAAGCTCGATGACCCGTAATTTTAAAGGTGATTGACTTAATGCCAGCTTCTTCACCTGGGCTTTCGTCTAAAACTTCTATTTTATATTTTTTGGAATCAGCCCAGCGCGAATACATTCTTGCAAGCATTTCGGCCCAGTCTTGTGCCTCTGTACCGCCAGCGCCCGCATTAATCTCAACAAAAGAGTCGTAATTATCTGCTTCTCCAGACAACAAAGACTCCAGCTGTAAGCGATTTACTTCAAGCTGTAGCGCTGTTAACTGAGATTCAATCTCATCAATGATCCCGGTTTCTCCTTCAGCTTCAGCCAATTCTAACATCGTCAAATTGTCATCAAAGGTCTGCTGAAGAGATTGGATGCGACTAACTGAGCTTTGCAGTTGTTCTCTCTCTTTTAAAATGAGCTGAGCATTGGCCTGATCATCCCACAGAGTTGGGGATTCTGACTGAGTGTTAAGAGTGTCTAGTCTTGCAAGAGCGTTATCCCAGTCAAAGATGCCTCCGGAGAATTGCCAATGATTGCTGGATAAGTTTAGCCTGATTTTCTATTTCTGCGCGCATTTAAATCCCCGAAGTTCGTTGCTTTTTTATAAACAATTCCCGGCGGGATGTCTAGGTGCGGCTATTTAATCGTTTAATCGTTCATTCTCTTCTTGATCATCTTCTTTTCATTTTAGACAGATGATAAGACACGCACATCATTATAAGAGCGGTTTTTTATTTCAATTTTCACTTTGGATTTTCACAAGCAGTTATGTGATAAAGGCTCAAAATTTTGAATAAATATTCAATGTCCCTTGTTCTTATTTGGGAACAGATATTAATATCCCAACATTTTTAGTATCTGGATAATAATGAGCGCTACAACTCCACATCAGACCCGATGGCTCTTTGAATTTTTCAAGAGCTTTTTTAAATTTTTCAATTATCTCTTCATCGCCTGCTTTAATCCTACTAAATACAGCTCCCTTTATGAGTAAACGATCTTTTAAATAAGATCTTTTAGGTGTCATTTGTATTTCACTTATAATTTCTTCAGCATCATATCTCGAAGACTTAACGGTCTCTTCCTCTAAAACCCCCGAAGATCTGCGGCTACTTACACCAGAAGACATTGAATCTGTATCTTCTGAAATGCTGATATCAGGCGTTGCCCCAGAAACCTTTGTAGAGCCAGGAACAGACAAAGGATGATGTGAGAATTCTAATGGCTCTGACGAAGTAGAGGCTATACACAGATTGCCGCTCAACAATACCAAAAGAGAAAATATACCATGCATTTTTATTGCTGCCATAACTGCCTCCATATAATTATAAAATTAATATGATTACTTCTTTCGTCATATTTATTGTACCACTACTACTATTCTGCACGAATTGCAATTAATCCTTTATAATGCACACGTCCGGCTTCTTGAATCAAGTTAGAGCCATGAACAACTCCTAAAAGTCTACAATAAATATGAGAGTGAACAGCGTCTCCAATTTCACATTTAAGGACTGGCCCTCCACTCATTCCTGAGGCTAATGGAATTGATGCGGCTCGTTTACTGACTAATAGAGTGGGCGCTGGCCGGACATAATCGTTATTAAACACAGGATTTAGAGAATATGCTTCTTGAAAGCTTCTAACTCTTCGCAAGGGATGAATTAACAGAGGATTTATTAATAAACCTTCTGTTGTTATTGCGTTTCCATTAAAAACATCTGAAACTAAACAAAAATCGTTCTCATCTTCAGAATATCTCTGTATAAAATCATTCCCCGGTTTTCCAAAAGCAAAAATGCGTGAAGGATGAAATTCATCATCTGGAATTTGCTCTCCACGTAGTCTAATTACATTGGTTCCATGCAGCAGATTTCGAGCATGCAAAATATTTCTTAGAATATTTTCACCAATTTCTGCATGGCTATTGATCCTAATGATAGCGTAATCGTTTTGGTTAAAAACATCACCCCATTCGTTATTATTCCACTCTTCAGATAAAGCATCAACTCCGGCTTGATCCAGAAAATCACCTATACCTCCTACTTGTATGGCTTGAACTTGGAAAAAATTTTCTGGTTGAGTGTGGTCCATTCCTTTAGGTAAAAAATAAAGATGGTCTAATTGTTCGTTCCAAACTCCATGAAAGCAACTTATGATATCTATCGTATCTCCTTCAGCTATTTGATTTGGCTGAATCATCCCAGAGAAGCTTTCAACCATAGCACCTGAGGCTTCATCGAAACTCCAAAAAGTTCCTGACAAACCAAGTACTTTTAATAAATCATTATTTGCTAAATCTCCGTGTCCTGCAAAGAGAGTATTTGTTAATTGTTGCTGACGCACAATATCCATTGTGTCGAGAATCCATCCTGCTGTCCACCGACGGTCTCTGGAATGATAACGATATGGACTTTGAAGAGGAATAATTCCGGACTTCACAACCTCCCTTAAATCAACGTGTGGCCACAAAGGGGATACATCCAAATAATCATCGCCAAATAAATTTAGAACATTACTGTGGTGAGGGGGATTAATATTAACACTTAGATGATTTTCACCTCTTGCAAATCTTTCTAATACTTGATTCCTAGCCGCTTCAGTTAAGCCTTCATGAACTCCGTGTGTTTCCATGTTTCTAAATTGTTCTAAGAAATTGCTACGCCAACTCATGTACACAAGATCTGTATGTGCGTTCTGCCAATTTAATGGTTCATGTTCAGCTGCTTTTGCACAGTCAAAAAAAATTACTAGAATTAAAAAATAAATAATTTTTAAAAAAATCATAAAAAACACCATTAAGATCGATTCCGCAACTTCAATCATTAACTATCAAATATTAATAAAGCATTAATCGCATGAATGAGTTTAGTTGGCAAAATATCCATTTATTTTAGATAAATTTTAGTATATTAAGTTACAGGTCTTAATTTAATGGTAGCAAACTTACGTAATGAAAAAATCTCGCCCCAATGCTGCGGAAGATATTAGCCTACAACAGATTCAAGAAGCTGCAGAGATATTAAAAGGCATTACGATTAGAACCCCCACCATTAGTGCCCCGTGGCTAAACGTCTTAACTAAAGGAGAGGTTTTTCTAAAGCTAGAAAACTTACAAGTTACGGGCTCATTTAAAGCAAGAGGCTCGTACGTAAAGTTATCAAAACTGACAGAAGAAGAACGCGCCAGAGGCATTATCACCATGTCAGCAGGAAATCATGCTCTCGGCATAGCATATCATGCGCAAAGAATGGGCATACCAGCAACAATAGTTATGCCAAAAAATACAGCCATTGCTAAAGTTGAGCGCACACGCGGGTTTGGTGTTGCTGTGATTCTGCAAGGAGAAAACATGACTGAATCACGTGATTTTACCATGCAACTCATGAAAAAACATAACTACACTCTCATTCACCCCTTTAACGATCTTGATGTTATTGCTGGCCAGGGAACTGTTGCTCTTGAAATCCTAGAAGATGTCCCTGATCTAGATGTATTGATTGTTCCCATTGGTGGCGGCGGATTAGCAGCAGGCATGGCAATTGCAGCGAAAGAAATTAAGCCAGATATTCAAGTTATTGGTATCCAAGCTGCTTTTTGCACGGTAGTCGCACAGGCCTTGTTTCCAAACTCAGTCCCCTCACTCCCAACCAAGATACACCAAACAATCGCCGAAGGGATTGCCATTAGATTCTCAGGAGATCTTACAATGGCTATTTTAGCGAAATATCTTGATGATATGCTAGTCGTAGAAGAACAACAGATTGAAGATGCGATCGAAGCTTTAATTCTGCAAAATAAAATTGTTGCAGAGGGAGCTGGAGCTGTTGGACTTGCTATTGTATTAGCAAATCCTGAGATCTTTGAAAAAAAGAAGGTTGGAATTGTTATCAGCGGTGGAAATATTGACTCACGCATCTTATCGTCCCTACTTCTCAGAGGTCTAGTTCACTCTGGCAAGCTCATCAGATTTAAAATTGAAAGCGATGATACGCCTGGAATTTTAGGAGATATTTCGAAAATCATTGGAAAAGCAGGCGGGAATATTTTTGAGATTAGCCATCAACGCTTATTTAACCATATTGCTGTTAAAATGGCTTATGTTGATGCTGTTGTGGAAACAAGAAGTAGCAACCATGCTGTTGAAATTTGTAATGCTTTAGTTGCTGGTGGCTTTCCAACAGTAATTAGTGAAAGTTAATAAATTCTACAATACTCTGTGCTAAAATATGTCAAATTTGCAAAAATCAGGGACGAACATGGCAACAAGATATAGAATGTGGAAAATATTTTTACTCATAGTGCTTTCAATAACCACAAGCACTTTGTTTGCAGCTGATATCTCAGAAAAAGATGTTGCTGCGGCAATGAAACATAGCGAAGCTTCTGCACATGATATTCATAATGATTCTTTAAAGGTTTGGAAAAATTATAATCATGACACAACTCCACATTATTCTTATCGATCTTGGGCAAGAAATCTTATCTTATGGTTAAAGAGAGAGCAAAAATCTATTTTTGATTCAGAAAAAAAGGTCGCTCAAGTTTTTAATATCTTATACAAACAAGGTAAAATTTCAGCTGATGCAGTGATAGCATTAACCATGGATTGTTGGGGATACCTTGTTCACCTTGAGGGCATTCCCGATTGGAAAGAAAAGAAGAAAGAACAAGCAAAGCACAAAGATAAAGATGCGGAAAAAGGCCGAGAAGCATAGTTTTTAAGAATACAAAAAAACATTTAAAACCAGGACTATAATGACAACAAATGTCGTCATGGCGAGCCCTAAGGGCGCGGCCATCCAGAATAATAGAGCCTGGATCACCACGGAAGCGTTGCTTCCTCGTGATGACGGCGGGCTGGGTTAATAATCCTGATTGCTTAAGAGTTGAATTTGCGGTTTGATAATTTCTTCATACATACTTTCCAAAGATTCTAAGAGTGCATCAATGATTACACGATGATCAGATACATTTACTTTCATCTCCTCAAGTTCTTCCTCTAAAAATTCCCGATAAGCTTCACGAGCATCATGAACTGTGCTCTTTGGATTGATTTTACGTTTTATAAGTTCCTCAGCAACGCTTTGAGGTTTTTCTTTAAAATTAAGATTACACAAAAATATTTTAACTAGTACCTCTCCTTCTGCAGGTGCAAAATGAGCATCAATTTCTGGATCAATGCCACGCAGTCCAGTTACAGAACGTTCATCAACGCCATTCGAACAACTAAGAGAATTTGACCTATTATTGTAAGCTGTAATAGATTCGCCAATAAATCCCTTCATCCACAGATGAATACGATCTGGATGATGCTTATCTAGATAAGCAAAGATAAGATTTAATTTTCTAGGTGTACTCGGGCTCCAGCCATGCTCTACAGCCTTTTTAGCTAAAGATAACTGATCTTCATCTTTATTAACAGTCAGGCTCAACATTCGTTGCCAAAAAGATCTTTTACTCTGATAAATTTGATCCACTAAACCATGCAGCATTGCTTTTAAAGCTTGCTCATTTATCTCTAGTACATCTTTTCCCATAACATGTTCTAGATATTCCATCACAGAGTTATTTACTTTATTGGAGTATCTATGAATTTCAAGATGAAGATCATCTGCAATAACTTCGTTTCGATCCCAAAATACTTGAGCTCGAGCTTGTCGTTGAGCATTTTGACGCTCTGTCTCAGGAAGATCGTTCGCTAATCGACTAAGCATATCTTGCTCAGCATTACTTCCTCTCTCTTTTCTATATCTTCTGGCCAATAAATCCCGATAAATATCAGTCATAGGTCTTGAGCGTACAGAATCTATGCCTTCATTTCCGGTGTCATGAGCAAATACATCATCCCAATTAGGCCTATGAGAATCCCATCTAGCAAAAACAATATTTAAATTTAAGTCATCTCTGCCTGAAGCAGTATAGGTGAGGGCTTGTTGTCGAGCATCCTGACGTTCGTGCAGATTGAGCTTAGATTCTGAAAACCTCAACAGGGATTGTTCAACATCACTTATATTTTGGACACGACGAAACCTGTTGGCAATTAAATTTCGATAAGCATCTATCATCGATGTCGGACTTGGAAAAGATAAATTATGGGGTCTTGAAAGCAAATAATCCATGGCATTAATTTTGCCATCTCTAGCATAATTACTAAAGACAGCATCAGGCCAACGTTTGTTATTGAAGCGTTCATAAGACGACTGAAGGGTAAATATTAGTGCAGGAAGAAGAGCCCCCTTCATGGTCCCTAAAACATGAAAAGTATGTAAATGTGGCAAAAAATAGGATGCAGAGAAACTAGCAGCAGAGCAAAGAATGGCAACCATGCAGTACGCTAATGGAAATAAACAAACAGAACGCTTAATACCAACCTGATAATTACCAATTGTTTGATTAAGCTCTAGCCATTTCGTTAGAAGATGACCCATAAGTATCAACCTGTCATTGTGCTCCGATGCCTTTGCAAATACATCCTCAAAAGACCGATCATAATAGATGGGTAATATGTTCTTAACTAAGAATGAAGGTTGATTGAAAGTGAAATCAATCATTTTAAGAGATTGATCCGTATTGTGGTTTTTAACGGCTGCTTCTAAAAGACTAAAAAATAAAGTTCCATCGACTTGATCCAAAGTATAAAAAAGGCATTCGTGATTAATTTTCCGCCATGCATTCGCAACTTTGAACAAATCTTTTGCCAGCTCTAATTCACCACATTGAATGCTTGTCTTTAGCGCCGCCCTCACTCCCTCAGGAGAAGATAAGAGTAACTCCCGTTGTTCCTTAAGAAGACTAATTGCCTTTGCTCTGTAGTGCTCTCCTGGCATATATTCTATTGCCATACAGTTTGACCGCAATTCATCAATAACGTCATCAAGCGTCATCTTTGATCGAGCCGTTTGGAAGTGAGACTCTGATTCATAATCACTGCCTACAGCTTCTGTGATTGATACGAGTAGAACCAAATTTGCAATTATGAATAAAAGTCTAATTATCAAAATATTTTCAATCTTAAAATTTAGGTCACTTTAATATTTTTGTTGAAAAGTACAAAACATACCAACAGATGTCAATTGAAGTTTAGTTTGAATAAAAAATATATTTACTAATTAAATTAAGGCACTCGCTTAAAGAGTGTATCTTTACCTTCATACATCAGACTAATAACAAGCAATTCAGTTTTTTTGTTTTTTACTGAACCAAACTCAATGATACCTTGGTCGTAATAGCTTGAGAATGAAGGCGCGAGAAAAGCACAATCAAAATTAAACTCATCACCATTCCAATGCGTTAAGACAATATCCTTATTTTTTTTATAACTTAAAAATAACTGGTTATTTTTCTCAGTTACGGTGACTTTTCCATAAAGAGAGTTTTCATACTCCCCTACATAAGTTCCTAAGGAAGCTGCAGGTCTTAGGGTTTGCAATTTTTTCATTTTTTCATTTTGCAATCGAGTCGCTCTGTAGTCTTGTCTTGATTTTAGAATATTAGCGGCCCAATCTATATTTTCATCAGGTTTTCCATTTGCCAAATCTAGATAAAGATCTAAAAATTTTGATCGTATTCCTTCGGGAAACAAACTGACTCTCATTCCGCCCATGTTAGATAAAATAATGATTCCTAAATTCTCAGAAGGGACCAAAGCCAAAAGACCGCGAGTACCAAGCATTCCCGCCATATGGCCAACAACATTCACACGTTTATCGCCTAAGCCATAATCATAGAGAAACCATCCCATGCCGTATTGAACTTTATTAATTCTCCTGCTCGGGAACTGCAGATCAACTTTCCGTTCTTTACTTTCAACATAGGGAGTAAATAATTGCTCAAAATTCTCAGAGCTTACAAACTCCTTACCATTTATCTTGGTTTTATTTAGCTGAAATATCATCCATTTCGCCATATCTGATATCGAAGAATTAATACCTGTACTAGCAGGGAAAGTGTACAAAGTTGGATCAAAATTAACGGAGCGTATATTACCATTACTATCTACATCATGAGGTATCGCGATATTTGCTTTTTCACCCTTTGAAAATAGTTTTTTAATAAATGATTTCCAGCCTGGAGGAGATATTTTTTGAAGTATCGGTTCTAAACCAACAGATGAATCTTTCATACTCAATAAATTAAAAAAGCGTTCTTGCATTAACTCAGAAATTGGTTTTCCTGTCACTTTTTCAATAACTAAACCAGCGATGCCAACCAAGTGGTTTTGATAACCAAACTCCTGACGAAAAGGCGCCACTATAGGAAGAGATTTCAAGGCTTTCATAATTTCATTTTGTCTAAAACCTAAGTGCCAGAATGTATCCCCTGAAAAACCGACCAAACCACTGCGATGAGACAATAAATCACGAATTGTAAATTGTTGAGTCGTTTGTGGGTTGCTGACAGCAAAATCAGGCAGGTATTGAATGACCTTGTCATCCCATTTAATTTTTCCTTCACTAACGAGCTGGGCCATTAAAGTTGCCGTGAAATTTTTAGTCAACGAAGCCAGAGGGAAAACTGTGTGCTCATCAACTTTATTAATTTCTCCAACTTTTTGAACGCCAAAACCTTTCAGATAAACGATCTTTCCATCTTTTACGATGGCAACTGCAACGCCCGGGATTTTCCATTCTTCCATAGATTTTTCAACATAGGCTTCAAAGCTTGGAAGGACTGCAGAAACTCTATCATTTGCTATACAAATATTTATCAAAAGAACGAAGAAAAGAAATAGTTTTGGAAACATCACACCCTCAAGAATCTAAAAACAACTCTATTACGATATCATATAAAATAAAGATGGCGAATTGGTTTTATGCTCAGGTATGTTGATAGTTCTTAAGGAACGAAGTAAAGCAAAGGCCAAATGACAAATCCAATTTCTAGACTGCGTTTAAGTTTTCTCATTTTAGTTTTTGTCTGCCTTCAGGCTTGCTCCGTCCTGGATCTTCCTGAAATTATCCCTCATCGTGGTGGCAGAGCGGAGTTCCCAGAGAATACTTTACTTGCCTTTCAGCAGTGTATTGCACTTGGTGCAAAAACCTTGGAATTAGATGTTCAAGTTACCAAAGATGGGATTGCTGTCGCTTATCATCCAGGTGATTTATCAGCCAATACGAATGGAAAAGGTAAAATTGCTGATCATATTTATGAAGATATCAAGCAGCTCAATGCAGCCCATAATTTCAAACAAGGAGAGCTTACTCCTTATCGAGGCAAACAAGGGTATAAGATCCCTCGCCTATCTGAAATTCTTAAGCATTTCCCCCACACTCGCTTTGTTCTAGATTTGAAGTCTTTACCTGCAGAATCTTTAATCGAAGCTGTGGCAAAAGCCATCGATGAAAATCAAGCGTGGGGCAGAGTGATATTTTACTCGACCTCAGACTCTCATCTTGAATATTTAAAAGTGCGCCACCCAAATGCTAAAGCTTTTGAAAGTCGAGGGGCGACAGCTGAAGAACTATTAAGTCCTGGGGGCTCTTCTAAAATACCTGCATCTTCAAAAGAAGTTTGGTTAGGCTTTGAGTTAGTGAGAGATGTTGTTATGGAAGAATCTTTAGCTTTAGGATCAGCTAGGTATCCCCTTAAATTAGAGTGCTGGAACAAAGAAAACATAAAACGTATCTGCAGCAAACTCCCCAATGCTCATTTTGTTATGTTTGGCATTAACACAGTAGAAGACTATCGAAAAGCAACAGTACTCGGTGCCAATGCAGTTTTTACAGATACGCTGGTTACGCTTAATGCTACAACGAAATACAGGAATTAAAATGAAAATCACCATTCAAGAGTCATTACAACATATTTTAACTGAAGAGTATCAACCGATGTTCTTAAATATTGAGAACCAGTCGGACCGTCATCTTCATCATCAAAGTGGGCCCACTCAAAAAGGCGCGGAAACACATTTTTCCATTACCTTAGTGAGCGCCCACTTTATCAATATGACACGACTTGAAAGACATAAGCACGTTTACGTCGTGCTTGATTCTTTTTTAAAGAATGATATACATGCTCTCGCTCTCAAGCTTATGACACCAGAAGAATATCAATCAGGCACAAGGTGAGACAGAGAGTTTGTAAAGCTAATCACAGGAATGATACCACGATATACAGGCAAGATGCCTTTGTGACCAGAAGAAGTGGAAGGCGTCACCCGTTGAAATTGAACTTTCTGCAGCAAAGTGTTGCGCACAGAAGGATTATCAATTTGATAAATTCCTTGTTTAAGAATTTTTGAGACTTTCAACAAATAGCCCTCGCCTCTTTCTGGATGACGCGAATGATAAGCTGCAGTAGCCTTTGCCCAACTTCCCAATTCTTTGTAAAGAGATTTCAGAAAATTTGCCGCATAACGAACATTGCGTGTTGGAACAAATAATTCTTTGGGATCTGCAAAATTTTCTTGATGAGAGCGCCAATTAATTTGCATACACCCCATATCTATGTTGCTCTCGCCTTGGTCAAGTTGAGACTCAACATATTCTAAAGCTTCCCCTGAACTGGAAAACGATAGGCTTTCTCCATTATGATTCACAGCATAAGGCTTGAACTGGCTCTCAACTTCAGAGATTGCCATAAGAAGTTCGACAGGAACATCTGTTTCGCTTGCAATGAGGCGAATAGCTTTTTTACAAATCTGGTTTGCCCTAGCAAGAGGGGCGCTAAATATTGAACATATGGTTAGAGATAAACTTAATAAGATAAGTCGCGTTATTTTTATTATTTTCAAACTCCTAAATATACTTATGTCATAAGACATCATCATAATAATTAGTAACTTGATGGTATGAATATAGACTTATGAATACAAAATCAAGTATTTTTAAATACGAAATATCTGTCAAATTATATTTAACTTTAATTCTATTTTGATTTTATATATCAATGCATCAGGATTTAAATGCGTTAATTGCGTGCAAAATGTGAAAAAAAGATGAAGGCACTGAGTTGAAGCACTTAGATATCAACTAGCATATTGGCAAGCAAACGTATCCATAACTAAAATAAAGCTTCGAAAAGAAAAATCGATTGATGCAAATTATTTTACTTACGGCTGCGTTGCCGGAGTAGCTGCAGCGACAGGTTGAGCAACAGCAGGTGGCGCAGCAATAGCTGCAGCGAGTGGTGCCGCAGGAGCAGCGGAGGCAACTGCAGGTGGACCTTGAACAAGTTGTTGTAATTGCGCTGTTACGGTAACTGCTGGAGTTGTAGCTATTTGCTGCAGAGAAGAAAGATTAGGCAATTGCTGTATCAATGCTGCTTGTGACGGCAATCCAGGAACAACATTCTTATTTTCCTCTGCCATGATATGAGGCGTAATAAGCTGGCAGTTTTGAGCCGTACAGAAATTTATTGTCGCGTTCCTTTTATCAAAGACAAATATGGATTTATCTTGAGGAAAGATTGCATAGCGATTTTGATCCTTTGAATAAACAATAAAACTTGCGACACTGATCAATATCGTAACGCACATAAAAAATGTCGATTTTCCCGATGTCATTATGCTTTCCTCTCCTGGAGCAAACAGGTATGGATGGTCAATATACTGTCCATTGTTTTTATTCATGTTTTTAGTATATTTGATAAATCGTTAAAACTTTATGAATAACACTTAGTTATATATTTCTTTTCTGTGAGCTAAAGCCACAACAAAAACAACAAGAACTTCATCCTCTATACGACAAACCACTCGATGATCATCAACTCTATAACGCCACAATCCAGCCTTATTGCCGACCAATTCTTTACCAAAATTTCTTGGATTTTCCAACAATCTCTCTCGTAGATAGCGAAGAATTTTCTTTTGGATAGGAACGTCTAGTGCTTTTAGCTGTTTAGCCGCTCTTTTGTCCCACTCAATTGTCCAAGCCAAGATCTGCCTCTAACTCTCTTTGAGATATTCTCTCTTCTGGATTTTCTAATCTTTCAAGCGCAAGGTAGGTATCTTCCATATCCTCTATCAACTCTAAAATAGCCTGACGTGCATAATAAGTCTTTGTGCGGCCAGTTTTGCTTGCAAGCGCTTGCAGACGATTTTCAATATCTGGTGAAAGTCTAATAGCTAACATAACAATTCTCCTTTGCTATACATATATAGCATATAGCTGCAAAATGCAATATCTGCGACCTCTAGAACCACGTTTTATATGAATTTTCATAGAGATAGGAATTATTACTAATATAGCTTGCTAGGTTTTTTCGTAGGTAAGATTAATATGCAAGAAGTTAAAGATCTTGATTTAGAAGTGCCAGAGAGTCAACTTATACCGATACAAACTGCATGAGATCCTGCATAAGTGGCTTCGTTATCCAAGCAAAGCTTGGACTCCGCCTACTTTCCAGGATGACAACTGCGGGAGCAAAGATCAGTGAAAAATAAAGACAACAATATATTACACGTTTTAAGCAGCCTGGATCCCCGCCTCCGCGGGGATGTGACGGTGGAGAGAACGGGAATGACGGCAGCGGAAAGCGAGATGACGAAGGAGAGCGAGATAATATGACGTAGTCGGTGACGATAATTGATGCAATAGGAATGGATGGTGAATTTCTTTCCTCGTCATCCTCGCGAAGGCGGGGATCCATGTTTGTAACACTACGAATAAAAATTATTACTTTATTGCTGTCACCTCATCTTGTGCTTTTTGTACTTTATCTACAGAAAAATCTTCGATTAGTTGATTAAAGAGCTGATGCCAGTTACGCTTTACGTTGAGGCGCATAAAAACTGAACCGATACCAACAGCTGCTCGATCCATAAAGACAAATTCACGTGGGGGGCGAAGGCCACCAAGCTGATGCAGTTCTGAATGGACCCTACTCGCCACTTCTAACCCCACTGCCCCACTATTGCTTTCTTGGATAGGCCTTACTCTATCATCCAATAATGGATCATACAGGAGACGTGCCCATTGATTCATAATCGCTATCAATTCTTTAGTGAGATTTTTAAATCCCCAGGTTTCATAGGCATAAACTGCCTGCTCCGGATTATCATGTAAGAGAGCGTTGTATAAATCGATAACACCTTGAATAAATGAAGGTGGGAAAATTCTGACACACCCAAAATCAAGGAGGTTAAGAGTGCCATTTTTTTCAACCTTATAGTTCCCTGGATGAGGATCGCCATGGATAATGCCGTAATGATAGAAAGGTTTGTACCAAGCCTTAAACAAAGTGTCGGCAAGCGTATTTCTAAAATCTTCTGGAGCATCAGCGAAGGAGAGCAAGGATTGACCTGGCATCCATGACATTGTTAACAAACGCTTAGTCGATAAATCTGGGTAGTATGAGGGGATCTTTATGGCGCTGTCATTAGCAAAAATTCGCTGATAAATTGCGATGTTTTTGGCTTCATTATGGTAGTCCAGTTCTTCATGCAGACGTTCAACAATTTCTGATTGAACCTCCTTAGTGTCCAGGGATTTACTCCAAAGATGATAAAGACCTAAAACGATTTTAAGCTGTTCAAGATCCGCCTCAATAACAGAATTCATATCAGGATACTGAAGTTTACAAGCAAGATTATTCCCAGATAAATCTTCAGCTTTATGCACCTGACCAAGCGATGCTGCAGCAGTGGCTTCTTGATCAAAAGAATTAAAACGTTGACGCCAGTCAGGCCCTAATTCATTCGCCATACGACGACGTACAAAGTTCCACCCCATTGGTGGAGCATTGCTTTGCAGCTCACTAAGCTCTTCTGCATATTCTGGCGGCAAAGTACCTGGAATCGTTGCCAAGAACTGAGCAACCTTCATTAAAGGGCCTTTGAGACCACCAAGCGCTTGCTTCAGGCTTGTAGCATGCTCCGGGTTAACGCCAACGCCCAAATAATGCTGACCGGCCAAACGCGCAGCAAGCCCGCCAAGTGTGGTTGAAACTTGAGCATAACGTTTAAGTTTTATACCGAGGCTGGTTTGATCTTCAGACATTTATTTAATAGCTTCAAGCTCATCAATGAAACCAGAGATCATATCAAGGCCCTTTTGCCAAAAGAGAGGATCACGCGCATTCAAACCAAAGGGAGCTAAGAGTTCTGAATAACGTTCACTACCTCCTTTTTGTAATAACTCAATGTAACGTTCAACAAAACCATCTGGGCTTGTTTGATAAACAGCATAGAGAGAGTTTACCAAGCAATCGCCAAAGGCATACGCGTACACATAAAAAGGTGAGTGAATGAAGTGCGAGATATAGCTCCAAAATGGTCGTACAATTGGATCGATATTAACAGAAGACCCCAGAGCCTCAGCCTGTGTTTTAAACCAAATCTCACCAATATCACCCGGACTTAATTCACCCAAGCGCCGACTATCATGAATTTGCTTTTCAAATTCATAAAAAGCAATCTGCCGAACAACAGTGTTCAGCATATCTTCGACTTTGGAAGCAAGGAGATTACGACGCTGAATCGGATCCTTTGTATTCGCTAACAAAGATCTAAATGTCAACATCTCACCAAAAACTGAAGCCGTTTCAGCAATTGTTAAAGGCGTTGAAGATAGAATAACCCCCTGTTTCCCTGCAAGAACCTGATGGACACCATGACCTAATTCATGCGCCAATGTCATAACATCACGCATTTTCCCCTGATAATTCAAGAGGATGTAGGGATGAACGCTTGGAACGGTTGAATGCGAAAACGCACCAGAGGTTTTTCCGTCATAAGGAGGGACATCAATCCATCCGTTATCAAAAAAACGCTGGCCCAGTTCAGCCATTTTAGGACTAAAAGATTGGTAGGCATTCAGAACGATAGATTTTGCTTGCTCATAATCAATATATTGATCATCTGCGTGTGGCAAAGGAGAGTTACGATCCCAATATTCTAGCTTTTCCACCCCTAAGATTTTTGCCTTAATAGCATAATAGCGATGCGATAGAGATGGATAGCTTGCTTTCACTGCACTCGCTAAGGCTTCAATAACTTCAGCTTCGACCTGATTGGCCAAATGACGTTCAGTCGTGGGCGTTGGATACTGGCGCCACGTGTCTTCAATCTCTTTATCTTTAGCAAGCGTATTGGTGATAAAGGTGAAAATGCCGATATTATCAGATAATCCCTTTGATAAAGATGTCGCACCTTTTAAACGCTGCTCTGGATCCTTATGGCTCATGTAATCTAGAACTTGCGTAATTGATAATACCTTATCATCAACTGTGAATTTAATACCTGTTAACGTTTCCTCAAACAAACGTCCCCACGCACTGCTACTGGTGAGGGATTTTTCCATAAACAACTTTTCCAAATCAGAAGAAAGTTGATGCGGACGAAACGCACGCAAGTTATCAAACCAAGATTTGTAGCGAACTAAACCTTTTTCTGTTTGATAGGCATTTTGTAAATCAGCATCTTCAATTTTATTAAGATCGAGAGTAAAGAAAATTAAGTGAGAGGCAATCTCAGTAGCTTTTTCCTGAATTTTTTGATTAAACTGCTGAGCCTTAGAATCTTTAAGATTCGTATAATAAAACAACCCAGCATAGCTTCCCAGTTTCTGAAGAATCTCACTGATAATTTCATACGTCTGAATAGAAGCTAAAAGATCACAAGGTTGCCATTTCCCTGCTTCAGCAAATAAGCCTTCATACTTGTTTGAAAATTCCTGGGCCTTACCCTTAGCATCGTTTAAATCTTGAGCAATTTTTTCATCATCAACAGATGAATATAAATCAGTAAGGTCCCAACGAGGCAGTGTTTCTTCAACTTTTGTAATGTTCTGTGTCACAAGCATAACTCTTCATAAATGATGTCTTATGCTGTTGAGTATATATAGACCTCGCAAATCACGATACTGATTTTTCTTTATGAATTGACAGCCTTGCTTTAGTCGTTGCGTTGAAAAATAAATTCATTACAGCCATGTCCACTTCCGCAAGTTTTTAAGGCAAACAAATGGTAATTTCGTTTTTTGTAGAAGTCGAATATTTGCTCTGGTTTGGATACTTCAAACGGAAAACCACCGACCCAATCGATAACGTCTCTGTGTGGCGCCATACCTCTATTTTTTTTGTAAGAAAACCAAGTTTTGAAAGGACGTAGAGAAATAAAATCTCGAATCATTGATGGCCCCCAAAGTCTTATGTAGCAAGGAATAAGAACAAGCCAACGCAATGTTTTTGGCAATGCTACATATGTTTTTTTTATCAACCACCAAAGTTTTGAGGCTCTTCCTTGATCGTTATACAGTGCTATGAAAAGTTTCCCTTTTGCCGCAACATTAGCGTCAACATTTTCAAGTGCAGCCCACATTTCACCAGTGTGATGCAGAACACCCCACGAATAGACAATATCAAATTTACCGAGGCTGCTTAGATATTTTTTATCAAGCACAGAACCAGTTTGCACATCCCAGTTCTTATCTTTTTCAAAATATCTTCTTTTAAGCTCTTTTGTGCAAGCAACTGATTGAGGGTCATAGTCAAATGAGAATACTTTTGCCCCTAATCGCCTTGCTGCAAGTGAAAACAATCCACTTCCGCTTCCAATGTCCAAAAAGGACTTGCCATCTAATCTATCAACATCAAGAATTGTTTTGAGACTATCAACTGCTTCTTGCACTCTTTGTTCATTAAGTACTTTTAAGAAATAAGTCCAATTCTCGCCAAACGCAAATCGTTCTCCGACACCTATTTCTTGCTCGTGTGTTTTTGTCGCAGTCATTATCGCTCTCGTTATATGTGTTAACCTATTATGTAGTCACTAAAAGTGTATATCTCAAATTTTAGCTTCTGTGCTGAGTTTTGCCTCTGTGTTGGGTACGCACAGATAGCTGTCGTTTCTCTAATGCAGCACTCTTTTTTTGAAAAAAATTATATCGTTTATCCCACAACTTAAGACCCAATGCAATTGATGCGAGAATCAGAAATACCTTAAGTATAAAAAGAAATGGAATAAGAAATAGAAAAACTAACAAACCTATAATAGATATTAAAACAACGGGATTTTTAGTGTGTATAAAGTCTAAACGCATTAATTTTTTATATAGATTCCGTTTATCCATTTATCACCTTCCTAAAATATTAAGCAGATTCTTATATATCGACAAATATCGTATATTTAATTTAAAATATGTTTGAGTGATATTTTAGGAAAAGATATATACAAACTACGATGATTGGAAGGGCATAAATAAAGAACTTCAACCCTTTTACAAGAGCAAATATAGTAAATGCCGCAATGGCTACCAGTTTTAATATTTCCATTTATCTACCTCTAAATCAGAAATTATTAACATGGCTACTTTATACAACCTTATGATAACTCTGGGTAGACTAAAAAAAAGTAGTATGGAGGAATTCACTCTTAAACGGATAAAAAAATTCGCAGAAACGCAATAAAACCTTAAATGTCAAACCGCTTATTTAAAGTTTTTATTCCATCCAACAGTGTGTCAACCTTTGCCTCAAGTGAGTCCAGTCTATCTGCACTATCTTGAAGCGAATACAAAGACTTATTTTGTATCATTACTAAATTTTCTTTATCAGCAGCTCTTTGCAGCGCATTAACAATAAGACCAAAAAATAAATTTAACATTGAGCAAGTCATTATAATTATAAATGGAATAAAAAATAACCATGAATATGGCATTTCCTCTAAAATCGGGCGTGTAGTGTTTGACCATTCATCACACAGCATTAATTGAAATAACGTATACATAGATCCGCCTAGAGAGTTAAACATCTCGGGACTAACATCATGAAAAAAATTATATGCAAGAACAGAAAAGACGTAGAACATTATACACAAAAGGAATGCGACACTAAGGATGCCTGGGATAGCCCGGTGAATTACTGATATTACCATACGCATTTGCGGAAATATTGACATAAGCCGCATAACGCGGATAATGCGCACCACACGAAAAATTGATAAGGTAGAAAATGTGCTGAGAACAGAAACCAAAATGGTAACCATATCAAACAGGTTCCAACCACATCTAAAAAATCGAAAGCCTCCAGCAAATACGCGTAGTGATAACTCGATCATAAATACACACAATAAAAGCTGATCGATTGTATGAAAAAAGCTTAAGTAAGGTCGCATTGACTCATATGTTTCTGCGCCCAATACAAACGCATTGAGTAGAATTAAAATCGCCACACATTCATGCGCACGATCACTATTAAGAAATTTTTCAAGCTTATTATTTACGGGTAACATGAATGTGTCATTTTTTTTATTGATTTTATTTCCAAGAGAACCTTTGCAGAATTAAAGAACAAACTCAATATAAATCAATGATTTCGTTGAATTCCAATGAGCTTATCGACTGTTTTAAGATTTTTTTCTCATCACTAAGCGTAATTATGCTTTTTGTTTACTATGAAATCTCGTTTTTCGCTCAATTACCGAGAACTTAAGAGGTGATGATTATCAAAGGTGGAAGTGTTTATGATACTATACTGCAACGGTGAGCTCGACACGTTACACAATGTGTCTGTCCGAGCTCGTAAAAAAGCTTGTGCATTGCAACTCAAGCCCTAAAAGGTCAAATAAGGTTATTTTTTCTTTTTATTAAGATTAATTTCTTCGAAATTTTCAAAAGCTCTTTTTTGCATGACATCAAAAATACTGTGGTTAGATTGTGAGAGAATGCCCATCAGATTCTTTCCGTGTTCTGTTGCTTTCTCCATGCCATCTTTCATCTTATCAGTTTGTTTTTCCCAATCTTCTTTGGTTTTAATTTTTATCATGTCTTTCATCATTTCATTCATATCTTCAAATGTTTGACGAATATACTGACTCTGTAATTTTGAGATTGATTTTAAAACTTCAATAGCCATTTTATTTGCCTCTGTTAAAGATTCTATGTTCTTACGTTGCTTTGCAAAAGCAGCTTCTTTATCAAAATTAAAAGATTTATTGCCAATGCCAGCAAATGAACTTTTGGCATTATTATCGTTATTCATATTATTTTCTTCAGTTGTATGTTTCATTTGTTCCTCGCCAAAAAATCCAATTTTAATAAAATTGTATCTTACACCTCTCTATAAATAAAGGGGCTGATCTACAAACTATAGCCAGAAAATAATTAATATTGTGTTTACAAAGGGAGTCTTAAAATTACTCGAAGCCCACCTTGAGGGGATTTACGCAATCGAACTTGACCACCATGACTTCGCATAACATCACGTGCAATTGTAAGTCCGAGACCAACGCCTCCCGTTTCAGAGTTCCTGGAAGCTTCAAGCCGATAGAAAGGCTGGAAAACCTTTTCATGCTCTGAATTTGGAATTCCAGGACCATCATCGTCGATAATAATTTTTACAATATCTTCGATTGAATCAACCGATATCCAAATATTGTGTGCATACTTTTGTGCGTTCAAAAGGATATTGCTTAAGCATCTTTTAAACAAATCTACCTTTAAAATAATTTCAATTGAATCATCACATTCCAATTCCATGACGATGCTGGGGTTATCAAGTTGCTCAACTGCCTTGCTTAGAAGCTTTTTAAGGTTCGTAAGTTCTGAAACTTCATGGGCGGCTCCTCTAGCATAAGTTAAGAAACCCTCAACTAGTTTTTGCATTGAATCAACGTCTTCTTGCAGGCTTTCAATTTTATCATCCGACTTCATCATCGCTAATTGCAATTTCATCCGCGTTAGAGGCGTTCGAAGATCATGCGACACCCCAGCCAACATTTCTGTTCTTTCATGAAGCTGCCGACGAAGACGATCGCGCATAATGTTAAAGGCAAAACCAGCTTTTCGAACTTCGGTCGCACCTTCCGGTTTGAAAAGCCCTATATCATGGCCCTTGCCAAAACGATCTGCTGCCTCCGAGAGGCGGCGCAGAGGGCGAATTTGGTTGCGCATAAAAAGAGAAGCAACGATAAAAAGAAGCAGAGCGGATGCTGTCGTCCAAATTAAAACTAAAGGAGTCGTTCGACTAAACAAACGTTTGCGTAATGTTGAAATATGGAGAACACCCTTGTTCGGAATCTCCACATCTAAATAAATATTATCGCTATCCATGTTGAGATAGTAAGGTTGCGTCAGGGTATTATTAAGGGCTTCCCCCATAACTTCATAGAGCCATGTTTTTTTGCGAAGCCCCGACTCTTTCAGTTTTTGCTTTTTAGACAGTGTTAACTCGAGTTTTAAATTGCGCGCGGCCAGATCTTGAACGCGCTTAAAGTTTTTTTCACGGCTCGTCAAATCAACCATCAGCTCGATATCGCCCGCGATAGTCGCTGAAAGAACCCTCAAGACTGTTTCTGTATGACGATCAAAAAAGATATAACCAAGGACAATCTGAACCAAGATCAGAGGAGTGACTAGAATAATTAAGGAGCGCCCGAAAAGACTGCGAGGAAGGAGCCTTTTAATAGTCATACTTAATACTTTCATTAATCAGGACAAAGCGCATAACCAATATGGCGAATGGTTTGCAAGTACTTGGGTTGACGAGGGTCATCGTTTATTCTACGACGTAATCGGGTAATTTGTACATCGACAGTTCTCTCACTAACGCGGTGCCCTATTCTTTGCGCCAAATCATCACGCGCAAAAGGTTGGCGGGGCATTTGAGCTAGAGTTCGAAGGAGAATCAGCTCCGTTGAAGAAAGATGCACAATATTGCCTTCATGCGTTAACTTTCCAGCACTTGTATCAAACTTATATTGGCCCAAATTAATTTGATCATGATTTAGAGGTTCTGCCGCAAATCGGCGCAGAATAGCATGAATCCGAGCAAGCAGTTCGCGTGGTTCAAAGGGTTTGGTTAAATAGTCATCCGCCCCTAAATTCAGCCCATCAATTCTATCTTCTAACTGGTCTCGAGCCGTTAACATTAAAATTGGAATTTTATTTGTCTGTCTTAAGCTTTTCGTTAACTGCAATCCATCTTCACCTGGCATCATGACATCCATGACAATTAAATCAAAAACATGACAGGCAAGTTGCGCTCGTGCCTCAGCTGCACTAGCAGCAGCCTGCACTCTGAATTTTTCACCTGTTAAAAACTCTACTAATAAATCGCGTAACCGGCGATCATCATCAACAACAAGAAGGTGAAAAGAATTTGTCATTTTACTAGCTATCCTAATAGAGGTATAGTTGATTATGATAGAAGTGGTTAACTGTTTTCAAGGTTTTATAGGTATTAAATGACAGAATTTGATGTAGTCGTCGTTGGTGGTGGTCCTGGTGGATATGTTGCAGCAATTCGAGCAAGCCAGCTTGGCTTATCGACGGCCCTTATTGAGAAAGAACATTTAGGCGGTATCTGCCTAAATTGGGGATGTATTCCAACCAAAGCGCTTTTACGAAGTGCGGAAATTCTCCAAACAATAAAACATGCTGCGGACTTTGGAATCGAAGTCAGTACTCCTAAAATCAATTTAGAGAAAATGGTCGAACGTTCTCGCAAAATTTCAAACCAGTTAGCGGGTGGTATTAAACATCTTTTACAAAAGAATAAGGTGACCATTTTTAATGGCCACGGCAGGATTCAAAACAACAAAACACTTTCTGTAACGGCTGCTGATGGCAAGATTGAAACTGTTAAGACTAAGAACATTATTCTTGCAACTGGCGCAAGGCCGCGCATGGTACCCGGAATTGAAGCTGACGGAGAATTAATTTGGACATCGCGCCATGCAATGGTTCCAAAAGAACTGCCAGAGTCTTTACTCATTATTGGGTCAGGCGCAATTGGTATTGAGTTTGCTAGTTTCTATCAAACAATCGGCTCTAACGTAACTGTTGTTGAAATGCTTGATCGGATATTGCCGCAAGAGGATGAAGAAATCTCAGCCTTAGCCCAAAAATCTTTAAGCAAACAGGGAATTACCTTTCATCTTTCATCGTCAGTTACAGCGATCAAAAAGAATAAAGACAACGTAACCGCAACCATTAAATCAGCAGCTGGCGTTGAGTCATCCATTACAGCGGATAGGGTTATTTTGGCGATTGGCATTATTGCCAATATTGAAGACTTAGGCCTTGATAAAACAAAGATCAAAGTTGAACGCGGCCAAATCGTTGTGAATGAATGGTCTGAAACTGATGAACCTGGAATTTATGCTATTGGTGATGCAACAGGCGGACCGTGGCTTGCTCATAAAGCGAGTCATGAAGGTGTGATTTGCGCTGAAAAAATCGCAAAAGTTCCTGGCATTCATCCACTAATTAAAGAAAATATTCCTGGATGCACCTATAGCACACCACAAGTCGCGAGCATTGGTCTAACAGAAACAAAAGCGAAAGCCGCAGGATTTGAGCTTAAAATCGGACGATTCCCTTATCGTGCGAATGGCAAAGCTATGGCTCTAGGAGAGACAGATGGATTGATTAAAACAATCTTTGATGCTAAAACAGGGCAATTATTAGGAGCGCATTTAATTGGCGCTGAAGTAACTGAACTTGTTCAAGGATTCTGCATTGCAAAAACTCTTGAAACAACCGAAGCAGAGTTAATGCACACTGTATTCCCGCACCCAACTCTGTCAGAAATGATGCATGAGTCTGTTTTGGATGCTTACGGCAAAGTAATACATTATTAATTATTCTGGTGTAGTTTAGTGTAATTTCATATATAAGGAAAAATAATAGATGCCTATTATTAGTACATTTTTTGGGATTTACATTAGAATGTTCTGGGATGATCATGCCCCTCCTCATTTTCACGCCAAGTATGGAGAGTATGATGTCCTGATAGACATTCAAACTCTTAAAACTATAAGAGGTAGCATGTCTCCAAAAGCTTTATCCATTATATTGGAATGGGCAGGACTACACCAAGAAGAATTAATGGAGGATTGGAAATTATGCGAAATGAAACAGAAACCAATACCGATAGAACCTTTACAGTAACTTATTCTGTTCCTTGGTGTGTGTGCGAAGTTAACCCTTTAAAAGCCTATTGCCTCTATGTTAAGTTTGTAGATGGAACTCAAGGATTCGTTGATCTTTCACATTTTATCTCTAGCGAAAATGCCGGTGTCTTTACGGCGCTACGTGATCCACAATTGTTTAAGAGTGTTTACATTAATCATGGTGCCGTTACGTGGCCTGGTGAGTTAGATTTGGCGCCAGATACCATGTATGACGTAATTAAAGATAAAGGCGAATACATTCTAACTTAAATTATTTTATGAACGAACAGTTATTTATGCAAACAAACCCAAGATCTTTACAACCCAAACCTTCGTGGATTCGGGTTAAAGCCCCGAATTCAAAAGGATATCAAGAGACGGCCGCGCTTATGCGCGACTTAAAATTAAAGACTGTCTGCGAAGAGGCTGCTTGTCCTAACATCGGCGAATGCTGGTCTAAAAAACATGCAACGATGATGATTTTGGGCGACACGTGTACGCGTGCCTGTACATTCTGCAATATAAAGACTGGAAGGCCAGACCTACTTGATCCACATGAACCGGAGCGCGTTGGCAATGCTGTTGCACAAATGGGACTATCACATGTGGTGATCACCTCCGTTGACCGTGATGATTTGGATGATGGTGGAGCGAATCACTTTGCCGAAGTTATCAGAGAAATCCGCACAAAAGCTCCCAATACAACAATCGAAGTTCTAACCCCAGACTTCTTGCGCAAAGAAGGTGCAGTTGAGATTGTTGTTGCTGCAGCTCCAGACGTTTATAACCACAACCTAGAAACTGTTCCGAGACTTTACTCAACAGTTAGACCTGGTGCGCGTTACTTTAACTCTCTGCGGCTTTTAAATGATGTGAAAACAATTAATCCACAGATGTTCACAAAATCAGGAATTATGGTCGGTCTTGGGGAAACGAAGAATGAAGTCTATCAAGTCATGGATGACTTGAGAGCAGCAGATGTTGATTTCTTAACGATTGGGCAATACCTACAGCCGACACCCAAACATCATCCGCTCATCGACTATATCACCCCTGAAGAGTTTGAAGATTATGCAACAATGGCTCGGGGCAAAGGCTTCTTGATGGTATCATCGTCCCCCCTCACCCGTTCTTCCTATCACGCCGGCGATGATTTCGCAAAATTGAAGGCTGCTCGGCTAAAGAAATAAATAACGTTGAAATAGGATAATAATGTCTTCCCTTCTTTCTCCCTCCGTGAGAAGTTTGTGCCGCATCTCATTACCTCTGATGATTACATCATTGTCGGGCAATATGATGCTCCTGCTCGATCGCTTAATTCTAGCCCGCTATTCCGCAGAAGCGATGAATGCTGCAGCAACGGCTGCGATGGCCTGTGCCATTTTTCAATTTGGAGCGATATCCATTGCTTCAATTGCAGAAGTGTTTGTAGGACAATATAACGGCGCAAAAGAATATAAGAAAACTCCAGAACCTGTCTGGCAAATGATTTGGTTTTCTCTATCACTATTCTTTGTTTTTTGGCCAATTGCCACCTGGGGAGCCCCTTATTTTTTACCAGGCACTTTATACATCGAAGGTAAGGATTATTTCTGGTGGATCATGATGTTTGGCCCATTGATGGCAATCATTGCCTCTTTTTCAGCTTTTTTTATTGGCAGAGGTTATGCTCAACTTGTGACGTGGAGTGCGCTGACTTGTAACATACTTAATGGCGGATTAAATGTTCTGTTAGTATTTGGCATTGATAACTGGCTACAGCCTATGGGTGCCAAAGGTGCAGCAATTGCAACGGTATTTTCTCAGGTGATTCAAGTCATTATCCTTGGCGTGGTATTTTTAAACAAACATCACCGCGAAACCTGTCACACGCATAAGTGGAATTTTAATGGTTCTCTTTTATTAAGCTGCCTAAAAATCGGAACCCCCTCATCTATCAGCCATATGATTGAGTTTGCCGCCTGGTCGACTCTTTTTAGAATTACGGCCACTATTCATTTGGACTATATAACCGTACAAACAATCGGCAATAGTGTGTTTGTATTTTTTGCATTTGTAACAGAAGGCATGCAAAAGGGTATTGTCGCAATTGCATCAAATCTTATTGGCGCAAAACAGGAAAAAGACATTCAAAAATTAATCTACTCTGGCCTAAAACTTCATAGCTTGTTTATGGCGATATTTTTAATTCCGTTAGTTCTATATTCCGACCCTATTGTACGTTTGTTTTTGCCTAGCATAGGAGAGATAGACTCCCCTCTCTATCAAGAGTGTATCAACATATTAAAATGGGTTTGGCTATATTTTGCCTTTGATGGGGTCGTTTGGATTTTGGGAGGAATTTTAACATCCGGTGGCGATACACGTTTTATGATGTTCATGAATGCAGCAGGAGCTTGGTTCTTTGCAATTACCCCAATCTACATAGCTATCCATTATTTTCATGTAAAATCATCAACAGCCTGGGGAATATCCGTTTTCTATGCAATTGCGAATATGCTAGCGTTCATCCTTCGGTACAAATCAAATCGCTGGAAACATACGATCATCCAAGACTCATAAGAATGAAAGCTCTCCTCTAATGCCAACATATACTGATATTAAGAAAATGCCGTACTCTGCCAAACAAATGTTTGATTTGGTTGCAGATGTTGAAGCCTATCCAGATTTTTTGCCATGGATTGCTAAAGCTATAATTTCAAAAAGTGAAGGCCGTGTTCTAAAATGAGGTGCAACGCATTAGAGTGTTTGTTGATAAGACAGGCACAGAAAGGCGTTGCAAATGAGAGAATACAAACAATTAGGATATGAAGAAAGAATAAAATTGGCAGCGCTTCGTCAATCGCAGTCATCACTA
>CANFPP010000015.1 GCA_947449005.1 Holosporales bacterium
ACTAACTTAAAAGATATGACGCAAGAAGATTTTGATGAAACAATTTTAAACTACAATGAAACTCCGAGAAAGAAACTGATGTGGAAAACTCCTCTTCAGGTCTTTAACGAAAATTTACTCCGTGTTGCACTTCCAGCTTGAATGTGGCTCATAATAGAATTTTATTTAGATTTTATCAGAAAAAAACAATATACATATACAAACTGAGGATAAATATCAGAGAATTATTCCTATTTTTTACTTCTATATCGAGTTGAAAGTGAGATGAACAACATGAGCACTAAAAATAATATTCACGTCCTTAGTCGAGCTGTTATTATTGACCAAGACCACATATTGCTGTGTAAGACTCTTGATATTCCCATCAATTTCTATTTTCTACCAGGCGGTCATGTTGAGCATGGAGAGTCAGCTGAGGCTGCGGTAATTCGTGAACTTCGTGAAGAAAGTGGTGCTGAGTGTACCATTAAAAGATTCTTAGGCTGCCTTGAACATAGTTTTGAGCCTAGCCATAATAGTGTTTGCCATAATCATGAATACAATTTTTTCTTTGAAGTTGAATCAGATTCTTTAAAAGTTGGCCATACGATTCCTCAGCTTGAATCTCATATTCAATTGATGTGGATGCCTTTTGCTAAAATAGGGGAAATCGACCTAAGGGCGGAACCAATAAAAGAGCTTATTCCTCAGTGGTTAGGAAAAATTGCAGATGGTGTTTTTCAAAGTGTGATGAAGTTTTAATATCATGCTTTTCCTACTGATAAAACTTCAATGGTGTGCTGAGAAATATCGAAAACATGGTTTCTAACTGTGATTTCACGTATTTGATCAATACCACCGCGAAGTGTCCTCCATTCTTTAAAGGAATATTTTAAGAGTGGTGAAAATGTTTCTAAGCCTCGTCTTGCCGCTTTTCGTATAGTAGCACCTGAATTAATAGGACAAAGTTCGACACGTTCAGTGTGAGTCTTTGTAAGACTAAGTGTGTCGACAATGATAACTTCTCTGAGTCTATTACGATTTAGACGAGCACCAAGGTGGCGATCTAAACTCTCTTGATCTGGCCAGAAGAATACACGTTTATTTAAAATGCGAAGCCAGTCAGCAGGCGTGAGGTCATTATCCAGACAGGTTGATAAGGACTTTTCGCTAAGAGGGACATTATCATTAATAATGAGATTGCCATGAACAGGGTGCTCAAGTGGGATAGATGTTGGTCTGCGTGTTAACTCTATTTTATCGCGCTGTGGGCCTTTGATTTCGAATAGATCAAGAATATGAGCTGTTGATAATAAGCCATTTTTCTTGATGCTGGGCCAGGCGTTAGGCTCTGTAACATGATAAAGCTTTGGGTGCCGTTCTGCTAGTTCTTCAGGGCTCATGTTAGCGCTTTTTCGTGAGTGGCTTTGTAAGGCTGAAAATGCTTCATTTTTATTGTGAACTCAACTACTTTAAGAAAAATCTTTAAAGAAAGTCTGATATCTATGGAACCGCTAACGCTAACTGGGAATCCTGATTGTGTTAATCCAGGCTTTGATTGCCCACCTGATAATCCATTGCAATTGTTGAAAGAGTGGTTAGAAAGCGCGGATCGTTTGAAAATTGTTGAGCCAAGAGGATTGGTGTTATCAACAATCAATGATTGCGGTAGGCCTTCAAGTCGTGTTGTTTTAATGAAAACGGTGGATGATACAGGCGTTATTTTTGCAAGTAGTGAGACCAGTCAGAAGGGTAAGGATTTAGAGAAAAATCCGATTATTGCTGGAACATTATGGTGGCGAGAAACAATGCAGCAAATTAACTTTTGTGGGCGTGCCGCAAAATTGCCAGCAATTGCGTCAGATGAGATTTTTAGAGACAGAACACCAAAGGCTCAGGCTGTCGCAACTTTTTCACAGCAGAGTCATCCTATGTTTGATGAGAAAAAACTGCGTGAAGACATTAAAAAATGTGCAGAAGAATCTGGAGAAATTACTCGTCCTGAAACGTGGCATGGCTATCATATCACTCTTGAGTCGATGGAGTTTTGGCATGGCAGCCGTGATCGTTTTCATAATCGATTGCGTTATGATTTAGTAAGTGGCAATTGGCAACATCAAAAACTACAACCTTAAAATTCAAAAGGTTATATCTATACCTGTCACGAATGAAGAAACCTGTTTTTAAGTTGATCTTTTTATCATTAACTATAGCCTTTAAAATCTTAGATAGAATGGGCTGTCTGCGATTTTAATAGCTCTGTTTCTGCTCAAAATCTCTGCCTTAAATTCCAGGCATCTTCATTCATAACAGGTATATGTGAAATGAAGATATTGAATACATGTATTACATGTGGTATAATTACGGGAGTATATAGAAAATAGGATGTTGCGTATGTTGACAGTAAGACTTTCAAAAGAGATGGATACACAACTAAGTGCACTGGCTGAGAAAACACATCGTGCCAAGAGTTTTTATGTAAAAAAAGCGTTAAAAAAATTTCTTGATGAAGAAGCTGAGCATGAGTGGGCCGCGGCTTCGTATCATGAATTTCTTGAGTCTGGACAAAAAACTATGACGTATGAACAGTTTGTAGCAGAAAATAATCTCTAAGATTGTAATCACTCATCAAACCTGCATGAGATCCTGCATAAATGGTTTCGTTATCCAAGCAAAGCTTGGACTCAACCTATTTTCCAGGATGACAGCGGAAAGAGCTGAAACTTTGCTTCCACAGTTGTCATCCTGGATAATGAGCCACTGATGCAGGATCTCCAAAAAGTACTGAGTGGTTACCTAAAGCTACAACCTTGAGTGAGAGAAAATATGACGATAATAACATATGACGAATTTGATCGTGTTGATTTGCGGTCTGGAACAATTGTGAAAGTTGAAGAGTTTCCAAGAGCCAAAAAGCCGGCTTTCAAAGTGTGGGCTGACTTCGGTGCTGGAATTGGAGTGCTGCAAACATCAGCGCAAGTAACAATTCATTATACGCCAGAGTCTCTTTTGGGAAGAGCTATTGTAGGGTGTGTGAATTTGGGCGAGAAAAATATAGCTGGATTTACGTCTCAATTTCTTCTTCTGGGTTTTCCAGATGAGAGTGGTGCAATCTGTTTAGTTACGGCTGACCCGAAGGCTCCTAACGGACAGAAGATGTGCTAGGGGATGGAAGTTTAAAATTTTCTTTATGTTATTTTCCTATTGTAGAAGTATAAAAAGCTCCCTATATACAGAAGTATAAAATTTATTTTCAAGGGAAAAGCAAATGAGTATTTACAAGATTGTTAGAAGTTTGTCAGTTGCTGTATTGCTAACAACTTCAATAAGCTTCGCAATGGATAGTGAGGAAAAAAAATCTGATGATGAGGCGCATAAGGTGCGACTCAGAGAGCTTTTTGCTTCCGATGGTATGCCTTTGTTGACTACGGAAGGCATAGGCGAGACTCCTCTTGCTGGATTCTTCGGATCAAATTCTGCAACTGGCAGTGTTCATGTTAATTCTTCTTCAGTTTCAGATGCTGAGAAGCATAAAAAACAAGTAAGAGACTTTGCTTCGAAGCTTGTGCCTGAGGAGGGGGCTGATTCATTAGCTGAGTTATTATTGATGTCTCCTGAGTTTGGAAACGCGGAGGTCTTTAAAAAAACATGTGCAAGTGTTAGAAACTTGTTAGTCCCTAGTGATATGGAGGGGCGTGATCCTGCTGTACTCGCAACTGGCAGTATGTCAGCTAATTCTTCTACATCAAGTTCTGTTTATTCTTTTGTGTCAAAAGAAGAGCGTAAAAGTGAATTTGCTAAGATGCTAAGATTAGCTCCTGAATTTAAAGATATATCAGAAGATAATTTGGAAAAAATTGCATCAGCATCAATGGATATTTTAGATAACGCGGCAATATAATATCAATAAATTTCAGTTAGTAATTTTTAAAAGAAAGGCTTTGAATCGAAAGATTCAGGGCTTTTTTTGTTAATAACCCCAATTCGGGATTAGATTCTATAGCCAGCCCGCCGTCATCACGATGATCCAGGCTCTATTTTCTGGATGGCCACGCTCTTAGGGCTCGCCATGACGGCATTTGTTGTCATTAGAGTTATGATTTTAAATGTTTTTTTATCATATTAATCCAGAATTGAGGTTAATAGACTCTCACACCAATTGCGACAGAAATGTTTTGGCGGAAACGGCAAAGGGAGAGCGCGGCATTTCAAAGCAATTTATTTCAGAATAGTCTTCCTCTACAGCTACTTGAAATGCATAGGGGACGCTTAGTTTTTTCTGAAAGTACTGTAGATTTTTAGAGACTGGTTCTGCAAAAGTTGCGCTGGTCTCAACGAGAATCCAGGGGATTTGATTCCTCGTGATTAAAAAATCAACGGCATGCTGATCTTTATCTCGAAGGTAATGTAATTCGAAATGGGCAAGACCATCGTCAGTCCAAAATTGAACTGCTTTTAAGAGATGTGAGGCAATAAAGTTTTTATATCTTTGCCTCTTATCTTTTATTGAGGACCAATCGTATAAGTAAGCCTTAGGTTCTTTTGTCAGGCTTCGCTCTACGTTTAAAGACCAGGGACGAACCATATAACAATAATAAAAAGATTCCAGAGAAGCGATCCAGGCGCGGATTGTTTGGTCGGAGACTTGAATTGTTTTTGAAAGAGTTGAGTAATTTACTTCTTTTCCTGCCAGTGTTTGGAGTGTATCTGCCAGTAGTCTCATTTTTTTATCTTCATTAATTCGGCTATCTTTTTGAATGTCTTCTTCAAAAAGTTGATCTATTCGATGATTTTTCCAGCGTGTATATGTTTTTTGATTTCCCGCTAATAGTGGCTTTGGAAACCCACCAAATTTGAGAAGATTTTGGTAGAGTTCATTTTCTATTGGTGCTGGCAGAAGGATCTCCGCATCACGCATTGAAGGATCAATCAGTTCTGAAACAGACAGAGGATGAACGCGATAGAGAAGAGATTTACTTCCCTTGTTTGGGTTTTGATTGATTGTGCTTTTAAAATAAATTTTACCTGTTATTAAGAGCGAATAACTTGGTTTGATTAAAAGTTCGCCTACTAAGGTTTGCCAATTCTTATGCTTTTGAATTTCATCAATAATGAGAAGAGAGGGAGGCGTGTATTCAATGACCTTTGATTGCTTGAGATCACTCATGCTTTGAAATGATGGTAGTTTGCTGTCTTCACGAGGAGTCAAAGATTTAAGATTGTCTCCCTTCAAGTAAGTGGAGAGTGGCAAAGCATCTTTAAGAGAAGTAGCAATTGTTGTTTTGCCAACTTGGCGCGGCCCAACCAAAAATGCTGGAGTGCTTTGAATTTGGAATTGTGATTTTAAGATTGACTCATAAAGGCGCTGCATAATAAACACTTCTAATTAAAGGACTTATACCAATTATCCTATTTAAGTACTACTTCGTCTACCTTCGAAAATCTTCGGTGCTCATTTACTACATGTAAACTCCGCTCCTCGATCCTTGGTCGACTAGTATTACATAAATATGATGAATGGTCTTAAGCAATATTAGGGAGCAACTATTTCGAAGTCAACTTTGCTGTTGCTGAAGGTGTCCCGCAAGGAGAGTATTGGCTAAAAGATATGCAACAGTGAGAGGGCCAACGCCACCAGGAACTGGCGTTAGATAACCAGCAATTTCCCGAGCACTTTCAAACTCAACATCTCCTTTAAGGATGGAGTTATTTTGGTCGTCAATGACACGAGAGATTCCAACATCAATAACAATTGCGCCTGGTTTAATAAACTCACCAGTAATTAAACCAGGATGACCAATAGCACAAACTAAAATATCTGCATTTTGGCAGAGCTCTTTTAGGTTTTTGGTTTTTGAATGGGCGAGCGTGACGGTTGCACTGGCGTTAGTGAGAAGGGCGGCAATTGATTTTCCAACCAAAAGAGAACGTCCAATCACAACAGCATTTTTTCCCTCAATTTTATCAGCGCAGAGTTGAATGAGTTTCAAACATCCTTGGGGTGTACACGGTATGAAATTTGGCTGACCTGCTAAGAGTAGACCGAGGTTGCTTGGGTGAAGACCATCTACGTCTTTTAGAGGATCTATCGCATTGATAAGAGGCTGCGCATCAAATCCTAAAGGCAGGGGGAGCTGAAGTAAAATTCCTTGAACATCAGGCGATACATTTAACTGGTGGATAAGGGTAAGAACTTCAGCTTGTGACGTTGAGGAGGGGAGAAAATGAACGTTTGATCGGATACCAACAAGCATGCAAGCTTGCTGTTTGGTTCGAATATAAACTTGGCTTGCAGGATTGTCGCCAATTAAAATAACGTCAAGCCCAAGGGGACGGTTCCATTTTGCAGTGTATTCTTGGGCTTTATTGGCAACGTCAGCTTTGATTTGAGCGGCTGCGGTTCTGCCTTCGATAATAATTGCACTCACGACTATGAAGGGAACTTTATGATGATTTGAATTAGAATGTCTTGAATAAAATGCAGGCCAAAAATAAGCACGAGGGCTGAAAGATCAAGCCCCCCAAAATTAGGCATTATTCTTCGGATTGGCATTAATACTGGCTCAATGATTCTAAAGAGAAAATTATGAGTTCCGTAAACAAATTGGTTGTAACGATTAATAATATTAAAGGCTTCAAGCCAGCCAAGGATGATATAAATAAAAAGCATGAATTTATACAAGGAAATAGCCTGAATCATAAGGCGAAGAAAGGGTATTAATATTATATCCATTTGAGATCTCTTAACTACGTTATTGGGTGACTACTCAGCTTCATTTTGTGATAGATCAACGGGGCAAACCTGGGGATGACACAGAAGCCGTTATTCTCTCCACTCATTGTCATCCCCGTTCCTGGATTTTATCCGGTAATCCGCCCGGGGATCTTTAACTGATGTAACTGAGTAGCCACCATTATTGACTACAAAATACAGAAATTGATATTAAGATGCAAGGCCTGCTGATTGATAAATCACTTCTTCATCTAGGGCCTGCAACGCCATCTTTAGAATATGTTCCGCTGTTAGGCCAGCCATTTCATATTGGCGCTGTGGCGTATCATGATCAATGATTATATCGGGGAAAACCATAGGGCGGATTTTTATTCCATTATCTAGGATTCGTTGATGGGCAAGGGTGTGAAGAACTTGACTTGAAAAACCACCAATGGAGCCTTCTTCAACGGTGATCAAAACTTCATGATTCTTTGCTAATTGACAGACAAGATCTTGATCGATAGGTTTTGCAAAACGTGCATCAGCAACGGTTGTTGAAAGTCCGTGCGCCTGTAACATTTCTGCGGCCTTTAGGCATTCTTGCAAACGGCTGCCTAGGGAAAGAATGGCAACTTTCGTGCCTTCTTGTAATATTCGACCTTTACCAATTTGAAGGGGAGTAATGGGCACTGAGAGATCAAGGCCAACACCTTCACCGCGAGGATAACGGAAAGCACAAGGACCATCATCAATCATTGCGGCAGTCGCAACCATTCTTTTTAATTCAAGCTCATCAGCGGCGGCCATGACGATCATGTTGGGCAAACAGCAGAGGTACGATAGGTCATATGATCCTGCATGAGTTGCGCCGTCTGCTCCAACAAGTCCAGCACGATCAATCGCAAAGCGTACAGGGAGGTTTTGCAAGACAACGTCGTGAACAACCTGGTCGTATGCTCTTTGTAAAAATGTGGAGTATAAAGCAGCAAATGGCTTGAACCCATCACAGGCTAAACCAGCTGCAAAGGTAACAGCATGCTGTTCAGCAATGCCGACATCAAAACAGCGATTCGGAAAATGCTTGGCAAATATATCAAGACCAGTTCCAGAAGGCATGGCAGCTGTAACGGCGACGATTTTATCATCTTTTTCTGCCTGCTCGACTAAACTATCACCAAAGACCTTTGTGTAGCTTGGGGCTGCTGCTTTTGTTCTGACTTGGATACCGGTAACGACATCGAACTTATTAACACCATGAAATTTATCAGCAGAGGCTTCGGCTGGGGCGTATCCGCGCCCTTTTTGTGTGACAACATGGAGAAGGATAGGGCCAGATTCGGCGCGATCTCTGACATTTTTTAGGACGGGAATGAGGTGATCTAAATTATGACCATCAACAGGGCCTACGTAATAAAAACCCATCTCTTCGAATAAAGTGCCGCCAGTTACAAAACCGCGTGCAAACTCTTCGGCACGACGAGCCGCCGTTTCAATAGATTTTGGCAGATGACTTGCAACGCCTTTGGCGATTTGTCTTAAGGAATGGTATGGCCCAGATGAGAGAAGACGAGATAAATAAGCACTCATAGCGCCGACGGGAGGGGCGATAGACATATCATTGTCATTTAGAATAACAATTAAACGACTTGCCATAGCGCCCGCATTGTTCATGGCTTCATAGGCCATGCCTGCGCTCATAGAGCCATCTCCAATGACGGCAATAACATTATGGTTTTCTTCTTTTAAGTCTCTGGCAACGGCATACCCTAGGGCAGCAGAAATAGATGTTGCAGCGTGAGCGGCACCGAATGGATCATATATGCTCTCACTGCGTCTTGTGAAACCAGAAGGCCCGCCAGCTTGACGAAGAAGAGGCATTTGTTCGCGTCTGCCTGTTAGAATCTTATGAGGATATGTTTGGTGGCCAACGTCCCAAATTAGCTTGTCATCAGGTGTGTTAAAAATGTGATGCAAAGCAACAGTTAATTCAACAACGCCAAGGCTGGCACCTAAGTGACCACCTGTTCTGGAAACAATTTCAATCGTTTCTTCTCGGACTTCATCGGCTAATTGCTTAAGGTCGTTGATGCAATAGTTCCGAATATCCTTTGGGGATTGAACTTGATTGAGAAGTAACCTGTAAGCACTACTGGAACTTGGCATTAATAAAATTTCCCTAGAGATGATCCCAGATATGTATAAACGTTACGGGGTATTAGTGCAATAAAAACCGCACTCTATGCTTTGCTTTTATTAACGTAACCCCTTGATGCTAGAGAGAACCGTGTGATCAATTGGGAATTGTTGGTGGTTTTTTGCTCTTCTTTTGCGTGGTGTTGCTCTGAGTTCAAAGTTTTGGGTATCAGCTAGAAAATCTGAATCATTATATATTGATAGTATAGGCTTTGTGTCGTTGTTAGGAGGAGAGGACTTTGTGTGCGCAACTTGAATTGTTGATTTCAGAGTTTGTTCTGCCTGCTGGGCGCGTATAAAGGCTCTGTCAAGGCGTGTCGCAAGGTTTGTGCTTTGTTCAATTAAAAGTTCAAGCTCTTCTTTGGGGCCAAGTCTTAGAGTGTCATCGCCTGTCTTTAACTGGTATTCTTCGGCACTGTGTGAAATTTGAGAGACACAATCAGATAATGTATGAACGAGATGTGTGAGTTCTTTGCTGATTTTTTTAAAGCTATTGATCTTTCTGTTTAATCTCCAGCAAAAAATGATGGCTATCAGCAAGAGGATAGTCATTGCAGCATCGATAATAAGAATATCATTCATTGTGCTTTCCTTTCACTGAGTGATTCAATTACCATCATAAAGTAGTTTTATTAAAAATTTCTTAACATTTGAGCTTGATACAGTGTAATGTATACTTGTTATGAATGCTGAGTGATTACAGTAATTTTAAAGTTAGGTTGTTTCCATTGTGCTAGCAAAACTGGATAAAGTTGATCTGCAAATTCTAAAAGATTTACAGGATGATGGACGTTTGACGAATGTAGATTTAGCGCGTAGAGCAGGGATATCTGCCCCCCCTTGTTTGCGCCGCGTTAAAGGACTGGAAGATTTAGACGTTATTAAAGGTTATCATGCAGATCTTAATGCAGAGGCGCTTGGATTTAATCTAGTGATTTTTGCTGAGATTTCTTTAGAGAGTCAGAGTGATACGGATTTGCGAGCTTTTGAGGCTTTGGTAAATCTATGGCCTATGGTGCGTGAATGCCATTTAGTGGCTGGAGAAGCTGATTTCTTGTTAAAAGTTGTTGCAAAAGACTGGGACAGCTATCAAAAATTCTTATCGACACAATTAACGACGGCAGCGAAAGTTAACAACGTTAAAACCATGACGGTTCTTCGAAGTGCCAAAAAGCTTCATGGCTTACCGCTTGAGGAATACGCTGCGGCAGAGTAGAGAGATTACTTCTGTTTAATTTTCATTCTTGCTTCGGCTGCATCAGCTGCTAGTTTTCGTTTTTGTTCACGAAGAGCTGGTTTTATGATTGAGTCGTAACCATCTCTGATTGTGCCGATTATATTCTCAATATCTTTAGGATCAAGTGTTGCGCCGGTAGATGCGATTTTTTCAGTTAAAAACTGTTCAAATATCGGGACAGCTTCTTCAGCTGTATTACTGGCTGTAATGCTATGGTTCAGAAGAACTCTGGCAACTTGGATTGCTCCGTCAGGCGTCCCAATATTATAATTTGTGAAGATACTTTTAACCATTTCATTACGTTCTGGCGTTTCATACAAGGCATCAATATCAGGGGCAATGCCACGCAGACCGGTGATAATCCGTTCATCAATACCTTTTACACAACTGAGAGGATTGACACGATTTTCATAGGCAGTTATCGATTCAGTAATGTATCCACGTAGCCAAACATCAAAATGGTCAGGGTAATGCTGTGTTAAGAAACTGAACACCAAAATAAGATTTCGGGGTGGAGTATTTGCATCTGTCCAGCCATAACTCATTGCTTGTCTTGCAAGAGCGTTTGCTGTGGCTTTTTGATATTTCTCATCAATCCAGTCGGTCAATCGTGTTGTTATCTCAGACGCATTTGCCAAAGTCGTTTTTTTGAGATGGTTTTCAATAATCTGTATCACAGCATCGTTAACGCGCATTGTTTTTGGAGAACTGCAGGATTTGTCTGATTTTACAGCAACTTCTGTATTGGCATAATCGTGCACACGATGTGCAACACCTTGACCAACTCCATTGCCGCGCCGTTGTGCACGGCGCTCTGCTTCAGGGACATGAGGTTCGAGGAGAGCAAGCAACTCCCTTTTACGGTCTGGCGCTATATCTACATCAACAATTATCACCCTATATTCAGCTATGATTTCTGCTTCGCTTGGTAAGGGCACCCCTTCGTGTGGCGTTAATAACAGACGAACACAATTAACTTTTTCGAGAGTTTGTTGAAATGCGATATCAACCCCCTCTTGATTTGGCAATGGTATAGAAACATCCTCATGACGTGTCATCAGATATTCCATAATATTCGTATGTCCCTTACTGGTTGCCCACATTAATGCGTCATTTATTCCTTGTTGGTTTGGCTTATAAGCTGCATCTGTCGTAATCATAAATTCTTGAACAAATGTGAATAAATTAAATCTAGAAGCTTGGCAAAAGGCTCTATTAACTCTATTTTGATCTGATGTAAAAACGTGTTTGTACTTTGTTAACAATTGAAGAACAGTTTCTCTTTTGTCAGCTTTATACAAAGCATCAAATACCTTTTCATCACTCACCATCTTTTGAGTAGGTGCCTCACTACTCATGGCTGTTTCTAGAGAAACTATATAAAAAATTATCAGCAAAAATAAATTTATAAACATCGTTAAAATCTTCACTACCCATTAGTCTAAAATTAGAAAATTTGGCACATCTCTTTCATGATTATAAAGAATTACTGTTAATTATGGATTAATAGGACTTTGCGATATTTAGGCGAAATATTAGGAATGTTTCGCCTGTCATTAAATCAATAAATCATGGATGTGTTGAATGTCGGGATGGTGACAGTGAGAAGAGGTATCAATGCATTTTTTATACAAGCTTGTTATTGTCACTAGTTTAATCTTTGGAACCTTTGATGTTCATAGTGCAGATCTTATGAACCTTGAAGAATTAATAAACCGTATAAAAACCTCTATCAAACCACCAATTATAGAAATCGAAATAAAGAGCACTTATCAAAGTTTAATTTCTGAACAAGATATGGATGTCGAAAATCTCTATCAACGAGCCTGCGAGGGCAATGAAGCCGCGTATCAAGAATTAACAGTAAAAGCAAAAGCAAAAAGAAACGATCCTATCGCTCAGGGATTTTTTGCACGTTTTCTTCATTCCATGGGCAATGCCTATTTCTTTGTTGAAATTTTAAACCCTAAAGTTGAACTTTCTTATAAACCGGCGGAAGATTATGTGAAAGATTGTGCTGATGCATTGCATGAGTTAGCAGAGGCAGGTCACCCTTATGCTTTAGAGATTTTGGGGTATCTCTATACTGTTGGCTGTGGAGTGATTCAGAAAGATCTTACAGAAGCAGGAAATTTTACAAGAAGAGCAGCCCATCTTGGTCTTCTCCGAGCTCAAAATTTGATGGGGTATATAGAAAAGACAAGGAGCAATGAAGCGACAGCTATCGCCTGGTTTCTGTGTGCTATGCGTAATGACTGCGCTGTTGCTTTTTACAATATGACCTTGCCTTTTAGGAGTTTTTCACCGCCAGAGGAATTGACAATAGCCTTACTTGAACGGGCAACTCAAGGCAATTATCAGTGGGCTCGATATACCCTTGGACAACGCCATCAAAACAAAGCCAAGGAATACGCTAACAAATATCTAAGATCATGGCAAGCCGCGGATAAACGTCAATCAGAGGAGCACTATAGACAAGCGTTTCATCATTTTCATGACCTTACCCAATCACATTATATAGCAGGGTATTTTGGAATTAGGGCGCTTTCTTCTGCGCAAGCTCTATCTTACCAAGAGGCCATGCAGCTCTATCAACATTGGGGCCAGCTCTCTTCTTGTGTAAAATTTGGCTATACCCAACGCGAAAAAGATTTTTCCCTCATCAATGCTCTAACCGCCCTTTTGCATCAATTTACCTTATCACAGATCGAGAAAGACACGGTAAAAAGTGAAGAAATTTCTGGATATATTCATCACTTGCTTGAACTACAGCAAGTGGAAAATTTAGAACAAACCTTACAGAGCATGCTTACCTTGAACAATGGGATGTTTGCGGCCCATGAGGCGACTGAAATCCTTCTAAAAACTGATTTACCAGAAGACTCTAGAAAAATTGTTGAAACAACGCCAGCTCTTCAAAGAGAAATTAATTCTCTTGAACATCAAATCACAACATTTCTCTTTGCAAGTGGCGATATTAAACAAGGAGTGGAACGTGCTATGGCTTTTTTTGAGAGAGGAATGAATGATTCCACTATTCTACAATACGCAATGGATTATGAAAAAGAGTATGAACAAATGGGATTTCACCTCCCTACCGTTACACAATATATTCGTCGTATTACAGAGAATTCACACTCAGCTTATAACGATATGCAGGATTACTGTGCCTTTGGTCACTATTTAGGAAGACATGGCTTTCCAAGAGATCCTCCAACAGCTTTAATGCATTTTAGGAGAAGCGCTCTTGCCACAAAAGATAGTTTTATTGAGAGTATCATTCCTCTTCTAGAGTCGTCAGATCACAATATACATCAACTTCTTTTTCATATTCTTTCTTATTTTTATGATGATTGTTATTGCGCTTTATTAAAACCAGCGTGTTCAGATAGTCTTAGATCTCTATCTTCTGCCCTGCCTCCTATTGAAAGGGTTGCCAATTTTCAAGCTGCAGCGCATCAATTAACAGAAGCTCTGTCTGTGAGGACTCCAACACGACAAACACTCTACACATCCAATCCTGAGCAATGGGGAAAATTTACAGATGCGGCTAAATCTTTACTCACAGCTTTGCAAGTTTTTCCTATAGAGGTGCAAAGACGAATCGCCTTTGAGTTAGGATTTCTGCATTTGTGGAGATACTGTTCAACCTCTGAAATCGAGGTAGTAACAAACATAATGGCAGCTGAGAATTTTTTTTCAAGAGCTGTCCAATTAAGAGGCATATCCTTAGAAAAGAACAAAAGCGATTTATTCCTATCCTTAACGCATTTGCATTTAGAAACAAGAAGCCTACGAGATTTATCTTTGTTTGTCCCAAGAATAAGAGGAGATATTTTTTCTCTTTATATGTCTTTAGAGTCGGAAAGAAACCCTGAAGAATATACACGTCAATTACAAGCACTCTATAAAAAGGAAAAGTTTACTCCAGCAGCCCTTAAGCTTGCCACGATTTATTATTTTGGCATTAGAGGCATCAACAATAATTTACACAAAGCATTTTACTGGAGTGAGAGAGCCAGAGAACACGATAATCGTGCAAGAACTCTGTTTAAAGCACGCTATCCTTTATCAGAAGGTCTTTCAAAAGAAACAGAAGATAAGTTATGGAAACTTAGAACAATTGCTGAAGAAAAACCAAAGATCATTGTTTGGGGAGGTGGAATTACAGGTATCTTAACGGCTCTGAATTTATCTTTACTGAAAGATGGAAACGGTAATCCGCTTTTTGATATTGATTTAATAGAAGCGAACCCAAACCTGATGGATGGGGCAAGCAAACTTATTTGTCGTCTGCATTTAGGCAATGAATATCCAACAGACTTTGAGACAGCGATTCAGTGTTTGTTTGGTGCAACATTGTTTCGTCAACAGTTTCAAACGAATCATGTCTTAACATCTATTCCTTATAATGATTTTTTGATTGCTAGGGATACGATAGAATCTGGAAAACTAACCCCACAAGATTTAGAAAATCACAATAAATTATTAAGAGAATGCTACAGATCCTATTTAAAGCAAGTTAGTGTTCTAAACTCTGATCCAGAATCTCTGTTATTTGGTCCATCGTCTGAGTTCTATAAAATCCTTTCAGAAGAATTAATTCCAGAGCACTTTGGTTTTGGCATTCGCACAAAAGAGAGGGGGCTTCAACCTATTGCCTTGGGAGTTGTTCTTGAGGATTTATTAAAAAAGCAACCCAACATTCATGTTCACCGAGCGACTCCGGTTAAGTTTGCTAGAAAAGTCGAGGGTAGAGGATTTGAATTAACGACGGCATCAGGTCAATCTTTTTATTCTCGCTATCTTGTCAATGCAACGTGGCACAATATTTCTCTTTTTAACCATATGTTGACAAGAAGGGGTGATTTCCCGCCAGATTTCAAAAGCGAAAAAAAGGTCTATATCAGAAGCATGGCGATCGTAGATACGAGTGCATGCATCCTTCCTTTAGACAATAGTTATTTTGGATTATTGGGCAAAGATGGGGGGATGTTTTCCAGATTCAATCAACGAGTTGCCAGCATCTTTATTCCAGATGACGATTTTTCATACCAAGGTGATTGTGTCATCAATGACAAAATGACTTCTGTTAGTGCTATACCATCCGAACTGCAAAGACGATTAAGAACATTAGCAGAGCCTACAGCAAATCTTAAGCTTGCAAAAAAGATTTTAGACAATGCCAAAACTAAATATCCACAACTTAATCAAGCAAAACCTTTGTTTACCATCACCCGAACCACTTTAACGCAAGATGAGAGTGTCTCTAGGCGCACTCATCTCCCCGTTAAGTGGGATGATGGATATATAGAGGCTGCATCTGCTAAAGGAACTTTTGCGCCGTTTACAGCATTACAAGTTGCTGCAGAGTTTGTGAAAAATACAGATGAAGGTAAAAGAGAGCCCTTGCCAAACTCAGAGTCAAAAGCCAGAGAATTTTTACATAACTTTCTTAAAGACGGTATGTTTGATGATGCTCTCTTACCACAAGGTTTTGTTCTTGTTTCGAGGGGTGATCCTATCGAGTGCCTAACCTCCAATCCCATGTACCGTTATGCCTTTTATCGTCATCTTCCTTTTGCGATGTTTGAAGATGATAATGAATTTACACCCGAGGCTCAATTTAGCAAAATCGAATGGGAACAAGAAATCGATTTAGAACATCACATTATCTCTGCTGCAATGGTTGAGCCTTTAGTTGATGCGTTAAGAAAAGGGCCAGAAACTGTCAAGTTAGGACCCATCAGTTCTGAGATTGATGAGATCGATAGACAAGATTTGGAAGAGAGGATCCTACAAAATTTAACAAAACCTGTAAGCCTCCTTTTTAAGGGAAGATGGAATCTTAATATAAAATCTTTAAGACGAATCATACCTACTTTAGAGGATTTCATCATCAATGGCTCAAGGTTTACAAGATCTCTCTTTCCCTCAATACCAAACTCACTTCGATTGCAAAAGTTGAGTTGCGTTCATTCCTATCTCGATGAATCGGACTTTGGCGAACTTATTAGAGTTATCCCAAATCTTCAACACTTACAAACTCTTGATTTGAGCAGTAACAATCTAAGTAGGTTAGAAAATGTTGAGCTACTTGTAGAAGATTTAATCACGGCCTTACCAAAAGCTGTGAGGAAACTTTCAATGCGAGATAATGGTTTGTTCGAAGCTATTATCGTAAATCCTGATGCTAAATACGATGTGCTAAAAAATCCTAAAATCAGAGGGATTTTAAAAGAGATCGAAATTAAGCAAACAACATTAACAGAAGTTGACCTTCGGCAAAATGGACCAGCGTCTGCGCCTATTCAAGATGCTTTGGATGCGTTTCTTAAATTTATGATTTGATTTCTTAACTTTTTTCTCCCTCTTTAAAATCCAAAAATTAACGAAATCTTAATAATATCCCTGCTTTAATAGAGATAAGCATATGAGAATTCTTACATTTTCTAAAATATAGAGAATGAATGTTTAGGCTCGAGAAAAGAGGAATATGATGGCAGAGAATACACAACATAAGCTGGATAAAGTACGCCCGCCTCGGGTGCAGATTACTTATGATGTAGAGATTGGCAATGCGACAGAGACGAAAGAACTTCCTTTTGTTATGGGAGTATTGGCAGATCTTTCTGGCGCGCCTAAAGAGCCTTTGCCTAAATTAAAAGATCGTAAGTTTGTTGAGGTTGACAGGGATAATCTCAATGAAATTATGGCTTCAATCAAGCCACGTTTGGCTGTGTCTGTTAGCAATAAAATAGCGCACAAGGGTCAGTTAAAAGCCGAATTAGTTTTTAAAAGTATGGATGATTTCGGGCCTCTTAGCCTTGTTAAACAAATTCCAGTTTTAGAAAAATTATACGAAGCTAGATCTCATTTGAAAGATTTACTCGCTAAGCTTGATGGGAATGATGTTTTGGAAGAGATGCTATCAGAACTTATGAGTAATAAAGAGAATTTAGAATACATACAAAGAGAACTAAGTGCTGCAAAAAAACCAGATGAAGAGTTACAAGAGCCTGCGAAAAAAGAATTAAAATCGGCACCAGTAGCGTCATCGTTAAGGGTTGCAGAGAAAAAGACAGCTCCAATTTCTAAGAGCAATTCTGAAGAGAGTCGTGAAGCTCAATTACAAGCTGTAGCGCAAATCGTTGATGACTTGAGATCCAATGATGCACCTGCGCAAAGTGCTATTCCAGAAGAAATGTCGAGAGAGCAACTTAAGGGATTGCTTACTAAGCTTGATGAAAATGAAGTTGTAGACGAGCTTTTGCATGAAATTATTGAAGATAAAGATAAGCGTAAAATATCTAACGTAGATAAAGCACCTGAAATAATAAATGTACCTGCTCCTGTGAAAAGTAGCGGTATGCCGCCGAAAAAACCGGCGAAATAAGTTTATAAGATGAGGGAATGACAATGGTTGATGAAACACAAACTCCAAACGAGCCTAAGATAAATCTGGCTTCTTTGCTGTCCAAAGGCAAGTTGGTTCGCGATGAAAGCCAAATACCTTTTGCAATTAATCTTGTAAATGAGTTTGTTTCTCAATTGGCAGAACTGAGTGAAAATAACACTTCAAAATATCCTTCTACATTTATGAATCAACGGATTCAGCAAATTGATGAAATGATCGCCGATCAGCTAAATGAAATTATGCATACTCCTGATTTTCAAAGGCTTGAGGGATCTTGGAGAGGTTTGAACTATTTAGTAACGAATACAGAAACGAGTTCATCATTAAAAATTCGTCTCATGAATGTTTCAAAGTCTGAATTATTGAATGATTTGGAGAAAGCGGTAGAGTTTGACCAAAGCCAATTATTTAAAAAAGTTTATGAAGAAGAGTATGGCACATTTGGAGGCCATCCTTATTCGTGTATCGTTGCTGACTATCAATTTACCCGTCATCCGCAAGATTTAGAATTAGCTGAGAAGCTATCTAATGTTGCTTCTGCAGCTCATGCGCCAATTATTGCAGCGGCTCACCCGAAGCTCTTTGATTTGGATACATTCGAACATCTTGGTGTGCCAAGAGAATTAAATAAAACATTTGAAAGTCTTGAGTTAGTTAAATGGAATTCTTTCCGTAATAGTGAGGATTCGCGTTATTTTAGTCTGGTGCTCCCGCGCGTTCTTATGCGTTTGCCTTATGGCTCTGACACGCTTCCTGTCGAAGGATTGAATTTTGAAGAAGATGTGAGTGGCGCTACAAGTAATAAGTTTTGCTGGGGTAATGCTGCCTACATCTTAGGGCAAAAAATTACGAAGGCTTTCTCATTGTATGGCTGGACAGCAGCAATACGAGGCGTTGAAGGCGGTGGAATTGTTGAAGGTTTACCAGCTTATACTTTTAAAACAACAGATGGAGATGTTGCTTTAAAATGTCCAACGGAAACAGCTATTACGGACAGGCGTGAAAAAGAATTAAGCGATCTAGGTTTTATTTCTCTTTGTCATTGTAAGGGAACAGACTATGCAGCATTTTTTGGCGGCCAAACATCACAAAGGCCAAGAATTTATGATGCAGACGAAGCAAATGCAAATTCAAGTTTATCTGCCAGACTCCCTTATATTTTAGCTGCATCACGCTTTGCGCATTATATCAAGGTTATTATGCGTGATAAGATTGGTAGTTTTATGACAAAAGAAGAGATTGAGTTGCACCTTAATTCTTGGATTGCAAACTATATTCTTCTTAATGATGATGCGCCACAAAGCGTCAAAGCCAATTATCCATTAAGAGAGGCTAGAATTGATGTGTTTGAAGTACCTGGAAAACCGGGGGCATATCGTTCTGTTGTTTACTTACGTCCACATTTCCAAATGGAAGAGTTAACGGCTTCAATCAGATTGGTAGCAACTCTACCACCTCCAGCAAAGTAAGATAGGAGAAAATTTTAATGTCACAAAGATATAAAATGACGGAATTAGCAGGCGCACAGCGCATGTTGATTCCAACAACGGATAGTAATGACGAGTCTATAAATAGCGTTAAATCTCCTGAGTGGATGGTTAAGATAGGCGTGCTTACAAGCTCTACTATTGTGGGGTTTTTGGATTATGCACCTCTGTATGGTTGGTATGGAGAATCAAGCCGTATTACGGCGGGTGATATTGGTGGTCCTCTTCAAACTTCAGCCCAACTCAAGCATTCTGACCTGGTCTTAATATTGGGAAATGGTGGGTATGCCACGAGCTTAGAGGCATCAATGAATAAAGGTTATCCTCTTGATTTGGTAACTATTGTTCGTTTGGGGAACATTCAAGGTGTAACAGTTAAATTACAAACAACTGCCTATGGAAATTGTATGATTCAGTCATTCCAACAGCAACTTGATCGTCTTGTTCTACATCTTAGTGTAACAACCAAAACAAACACTGTTTTAGTTTATAATAATCTTGGCGTTTGTGCTGGTCAAATGGTGAGCAGCGTGGACTATTCAAAGAACGTAGCGCAGTAAGAAATAATGTGTGCAAGTTTTATGTAACTGGATGGCCACGCACCATTGGTGCTCGCTATGACGGCGAAGAGCTGTGAGGGGATATATAGTGTCTCTCACATCTAAAAAACAATCTTGTATCACCGTGACTGCGTCATAGATATAGAATCTAATTCCCCAGTTGAGGGGCAAGGAAATTAATATGCGAGCTTTAGAGAGTGCTCTCTCAGAACCAAAGAGGCAAATCGGTAGTAAGGCACTTTTGTTTGATAGATTGATTGATAATGATCCTGAAGAAAGTTTAGAAAATCCCGTCTATAGATTTAATGATAAACAAGACGTTATTGATTCTATTGTCAAATCGGTTTCGCAAATTCTGAATACAAGAGCGACAGTAAAGCGTGACGAGTATAATAATCTCAATAATTCAACATTAAATTTTGGATTGCCAACCATGTTTGGCCTTGTTGATTTCAATTCATTTGATGGTATGAACCGTACAGAGTCGGTGCGCATTACTAACTTATGTGAAAGAGCCATTAGTGTTTTTGAGACAAGGCTTAATAATATTAAAGTTGAGATTGTAAGCTTTAATAAACAAAAACAATCTCTTTCCCTTATTATTAACGCCAAGCTAACGTTAGAAACATTCCATAGTGAAGTCTCTTTTCCAGTTTCTTTGGAAATCGAAAATACATGGTAGAGGATAAGCCTTGGGGTTTTTATAGATAATATTGCAGTGTAAAAAAATTAAAGGCGCATACGATTCTCAAAAAACTTAACTTTAATAAAAATACCTAAAAAATATATTTTTATTGATTTTTCCAATACGTAAATGTTATTAAATATTTTATTCGTATATTTTAACATTGGTTTTGGGAAGTTAAATGAAAAAGTATTTTGTTTTATCTATTTTAAGTATTTTGTTTGGCAATGCTTTTGCCAGCGGTTATATGGTTCAAGGGCGCCCACTAGAAGATTTTTTTAGCTCCGAAGCCTCACGCGTAACCTTATCAACGCCGCCATCAACTCCAGAAAACGTAGATGATTGCGTTGTTATGACCTGTAAGGATGGGGAGCTTAAAATTTTTCCTGAGCGGCACGATGAGCTGCTACATCCAGATCTATTGATTCACGAACAAGGATATTTTAAAAATGTTGCAAGACTTCTTTGTGATAGCCCATCTGGGTATAGTGCATTGAGGGAGAGGCATTCAAGGTTAGGGGATGAAAATAAAAACCTTGATTATGAACAATCCTGCTTTTGCTTGGAGTTTGTTTCTCTCATTTTTAAAGATAAAGTTACTTTTCGTGCTCCAGAAAATAGCCCCTCATTTATTAGGGAGATTATCTTTACTAAACGTCCTGGTGTTCAATTCCCTTATGTGTGGGGAAATATTTATTTCCATCCTAATAATAGCAATTCTATACCTTTTATTCCTGACTTTATTATTAGAGGAGCAGATGTCAGTGTTGTTCTAGAAAAACCAAGAGCTTTAACCGTTCCGGCTACGGCGGCTCCTGATGACATAGCTGAAGAGCATAAGTAAAAGCGAAAGGTTAAGAGGGACGATATGAGGAGCAGAAAGCAACGCTCACCTGTACCAGTGAGGAGTCTGTGATTTCAGTTAGCTTCATAGATCCCCGGAGCAAGCCCGGGGATGACAATGTGAGTGCGGGTATAACAAAACGTAGAAGCCGAAACTGGCAGCGTGGAAAATACAGTTAGGAACGAGGTTGAATACTCCCTACCACAGACCCAATACTTTCCACCAAACACCACCACAGACAAGCCAGATTAGGATGTTAACGATACTGATGAGCAAACCAAGTCCCCACCAAGTTGCTATGGGAACATAGCCGGCTCCAAAGAACATAACGCCGGCAGTGGAGCCATAATGTGTCATGCTTGAAAACATGCTACTGCAAAATCCAAGAACAAGAGCAGCTAAAAGTGGTGGGGCACCAGCGGTAACGGCAACGGCTAAAAAGGCTGCATACATTGAGCTGACGTGGGCTGTATTACTGGCAAAGAAATAATGGCTGTAAAAATAGATAAGAGCTAAGAATATAAAAGCGGAATGCCATTCCATGCCAGCTACTAAACCACCCATTGAATTGCTGAACCAGCCAATAAATCCGAATTCATCTAGATATTTTGACATCATGACGAGGATAGAAATCCAGACAAGAGTGTGCCAGGCTTCATGTTCATTCAATATGTCATTCCATGTGAGAATTTCTGTGATAAGCATCAAGCAAAGCCCTAAAAGAGCAGTTGTTGTACTGCTGATTCCGAACTGTTCTTCGAAAATCCATAGAATCAACATAACTCCAAAGATAGAGATCATTGTCCATTCATTCCGGCTCATTGGTCCCATTTCTTTTAGTTTACCTTTAGCCATAGCGACGGCTTCTGGGAGAACTTTTGCTTGCGGTGGATACACAAAATATAGAACCAATGGCATAATGATAAGACTAATTAATCCTGGAACACTGGCTGTTATTGCCCAATTTGTCCACGTGATGATTGCGCCATGTTTGACTGCAAGAGCTTGTATTATGGGGTTGGCTGCCATAGCTGTTAAAAACATGGCGCTGGTAATTAAATTACCATGGAAGCTGACCTGTGTTAGAAAACTGCCAATTTTTCTTTCTGTGCCATCTTCTGGTGAGCTTCCTAAAGATTCTGCAATGGATTTTAGAATTGGGTACATAACGCCACCTGCGCGTGCGGCATTACTTGGAATAACCGGCGCAATAAGTAACTCTGTAAAGACGAGGCCATAGCCAAGTCCGAGTGTGTTTTTTCCTAATATAGAAACAAAAAAGTAGGCAATTCTTGTCCCTAATTTTGTTTTGATAAAACCTCGGGCAATGAAGAAAACATAAACAATTAACCAAACGATAGAAGATCCATAGCCAGTTAAACCTTCTTTTGCGAGATTAATGCTGCCGGTTAAGGTGGCGGCAAGAAGTCCCATCATAGCAACAGGACCCATCGGAAGAGGTTTGAAAATAATCCCTAAGATTGTTGAAACAAAAACACAAAAAAGATACCATCCTTTCGGGTTAATACCTTGAGGAATAGGGAGTAGGGATAAAACAATACCGACAGCAACCGGCAATAAGAACTTTATTAAACGATTCAAAGTTTTTTCTCCATACTATGAAATATAATTTTGCTAAGGCAGCTTAAGGGTGTAAGAAATATAAGAATTATGGTTTTAGCCTTTCTTTGGATTAAAGTCAAAGAAATCGATAAGAATAGAATAAAATATATGACAACAGATAACATTCTTCCTTTTCAAATAGATAACGTAACCGTTAAAGGTCGTCTTGTTCGGTTAAAAGATACTCTTGATGAAATAATCAATCGGCATAATTACCCAGAAATTGTTAATAATTACCTAGCAGAGATGATCGCATTATCTGCAGCATTATCTGCAGATGCAAAATATCAAGGCCTTTTTACACTGCAAATATCAGGTGATGGTCCTTTGCGAATGATGGTTGTAGATATGACAACAGATGGTGAAGTTCGTGCCTGTGCTAAGTATGATCAAAACGCATTAGAGATTCTAGTGAAAAACAAAGAGACTTCCATTGCTCAATTGTTTGGCGTTGGTTGCATTGTTTTCACTGTTGATCTTGCCGATACAGATGATAGATATCAGGCAGTGGTTGATTTATCTGGAGCGACATTAGCAGACTGTATGCACCATTTTTTTAGACAATCTGATCAGATACAGGCAGGAATTGTGATTGTTGCAGACGTTTCAAATGATGCAACGACGTCCTCGAAATATCGCGCTGCAGCTCTTGTCTTGCAAAAACTGCCAAGTTTGGGAGGGACAAGTGAGGAACTTGAGAAAGAAGCAGATGATTGGTTTACGGATTTAAGCTTGCTCGGGACAGTCACAAAGAAAGAACTGTTAGATGTAGAATTACCATCAAAAGATCTATTATATCGACTTTTCTCTGAGCGGGGAATAAGCGTGTATCCAGAGCGTCCAGTAACTGCACGTTGTTCTTGTTCTCGTGAGCGTATTGAAGTAATTTTGAATAACTTTTCTGAGGAAGATCAACACAATATGATTGTCGATGAAAAGATTATTGTGACTTGTGAGTTTTGCAATGAGGTATACACCTTTGTGAAGTGAAGATATTGATTTTAAAGTTGATCTTTTAATCATTAGCCATCGCCTTTAAATGCTTTAGATAGAATGAGCTATCTGCGATTTTACAGACTCTGCTTCTAGCCAAACTCTCTGCCTTTAAAATCAACATCTTTACTTCACATAGGTATATGAGTTCGAGAGTAAAAATTAATTATTTTAATAATTACTGATATTTAACTGTTTATTAAGTCCTTGTAGGACTATAATCACACCGTTAGTAAGTTGCTTTAGAGATCTCACACCAAGACCTCTATTAAGCGGCATTCATCTTAAGGAGTTTCTATGAACAAAAAATTATATGTTAGCAACCTAGCTTTCTCAATAAATGACGAGATTTTAGGGGAAGTTTTTGCTGAGGCAGGTTCTGTTGTTTCCGCGAAAGTTATTACGGATCGCGATACAGGGCGCAGCAAAGGTTTCGGATTTGTTGAAATGTCAACAGACGAAGAAGCAACGGATGCTATCAGCAAGCTTAATGGACTTGACTTGCAAGGTCGCCCGATTGGCGTATCTGAAGCACGTCCACAACTTCCAAGAGAAAGTCGCGGTAGTGGTGGTGGTTATGGCGGCGGCGGTGGCGGCGGTTATGGCGGTGGTCGTGATAGCGGCGGCGGAAGCCGTGGTGGTTATGGCGGCGGTGGCGGCGGCGGTTACGGTGGCGGCGGTGGTCGTGACAGCGGTGGCGGTGGTCGTGGTGGTTACGGCGGCGGTGGCGGCGGTGGCTACGGTGGCGGCGGCAGAGGTCGTTAAAACTTTAAAATAACTCTCAGTTTTTGAGGGAACAGTTTGGGGGGAGAATGTAAGTCATTATGATTTATTCTTCCCCTTTTTTTTGTTGAGAGCCTTAGTTGTAATGATATGGATATTTTTTTGAAGTAAAATTGTTTTCTGGATGGCCACGCACTTATCGTGCTCACCATGACGGCAGTGAGAGTGTGATTTAGACGACCATAAAAAACTTGAACATTTTTTACTTCTTAATGTCGAATTGAGATTAAGAGGTAGTGTTCAAACCTCTTCGAATTGTTTCTAAAAGCTCAGAAGAAAATTCATTGATAACGATGGGGTTCTGAACTTGATTGCGAAACCAGGTCATTTGGCGCTTTGCATAGTTTCTTGAGGCTTGTTGTGCAGTCACTATTGCTTCTTCAAGACTCAGAGTTCCGTTTTGGTACTGAGTGAATTCTTTAACACCGATGGCCGTTAGAATGGGGTAGTACCCTGATGTTTCTTCAAAGGGTGTTTTATATAAATTAGCTACTTCTTCGAGAGCGCCTTGTTCTACCATAAGCTCTAAACGCTGATTAATCCGCTGGTACAGAATCTCTCTTTCTACAGACATGACAAGATAAAGAGGGGAGATTTGCAGGTTTGGTTGAGTATTTTCTTGCCATTTTCGAATAGACTGATTGGTTGCTAGGACCACCTCCAACGCTCTGATTAATCTTTGAGAGTCTCGAAGTTGGTTTTCGATCAACGGATCGTGCTGACATACAAGCTTATAGAATTCTTCTGGCTCAAGTTGCTCAGCATATTGGTTTACTTTTGAGCGAATATCATCAGGTATTGGCGGAATATAAGAAAGTCCATGAGTGAGCGCTCTTAGATAAAGTCCTGTTCCACCAGTTACAATTGGAAGCTTCCCCCTATTATGGATGTCTTGAATGATAGGACATGCCTTCTCAAGCCACCACGATACAGATCCATTCTCATTTTTACTTAAGAGTCCATAGAGATGATGCGTAATTCCTTCAGGATTTTCAGTAGGCCTAGCAGTTAGGATCTTTAAAGGTTCATAAACCTGCATACTGTCGGCGTTTATAATCTCTCCATTAAGCGCATGGGCTAATTGTAGGGCGAGCGCAGACTTACCACTTGCAGTTGCTCCGCCGATAATTAAAAGAGGGATTTTCGCGTTAAACATAAAATCTTATAGCATTTTTTATCTTAAAAATCTTGTTTGAATTAACGTTTTATTAAGAATTATCGCGCTAATATATAAACGTAATTAACGTTTAAAAAGGATGATTTCGATGAATTTAAAATATTTAGCTATTGCAGCATTAGCTTTAGTAACAACTACATCTGGATGGTGCGATACAGATGAGGATTGCAGTCGTGCCACAAAAAAACAATGTGGTACTGGAGTATATGCATTTTGTAAGTTGCAGGATGCTGAATGTATAACTGATTGCAGTACTTTACAAGGTGTTAAAGAGTGTAACAGAAGCGGCCCATGTGCTGTTAAAAATGGTGCTTGCGCTAGAAAATAGTAGCTTGAATTAATTTTTGTTGATTGATCTGGTTTTTTGATCAGATCAATCAATGATTCTCAATAGAATTTAGTTTTTCTTATGATGATAACACAGAATGTAATAAGTTGCTTTGCTGTTATCGAGGTGAACACCCCAGGTGCACGGCTATCCAATTAAACAATGCATATTTTTATAGAACGTTTATTTTACCTGAGTGTTTAAAGAAATCTTATCAAGGTCAAATGTCTTAATCTCTGCTCTTTGGCCATAAACCAGAAGCAAAAAATTTTCTTGCATTTTCATCATATGTAATTTTTACCATTGGGTTTGTTACATCGCTTGATATTGAAAATTTGCAACGAGGTAATTTTTGTTTGTGACCATTGCTGTGAATATATGATTTAGCACCCGGTAAAGAACTTCTTGTTCTGTCATGTATCTGAGCACTAAATTGTCCCCAATACTTGTTTCCTTCAGGGGCAAAAGAAGAAATATCAATTTCTTCTCCTTTGCTCCCACATGAATAAGACTGTCCATTCGCAAGAATGATAGTTATTTCTAAGGGGTCGAAAAGCATCTTAAGAGTTTTCCCACTTCTTGAGGTAGTTTTTGGTAAATCTATAGGTTCAATTTTTAAGATAAGAGACTCACCTTTAGACGATAGAGCGCTGCTCAGCCTTTTTAGGCGATAAAGATTATCGTCATCTACACTGTTGTCATCCATGCTAAAGGCTGTGTGTTGGTTTCCAATTGCACTTATTGTTAACGCTAAGATGAAAGATTTTAAATGCATGTTTAAGTCTCCTTTTATGTAGGGGAGGACGCATATCATCTTTAGTGTAAAGTAGAAAAATTAATAAAAAGTAAATTTAGCGAGAAATCTTCACTTCAAACGAGTATAGGTTTTCGTTTTTCCTTCGTACTAATCTTACCACCCGTCAGTTTTTTAACGTTATCTTCATTATTATTCTATCGTCATCTCCGTCCGTCATACTCGCATAGGCGAATACCCAGAAAAGTACGACAAAACATAAATTATTTAGATTTAACAAGAAAGACAGCCTGGATTCCTGCATTCTCGGGAATGACAAAAGAGAGAGTCAAAATATATAAAAGAGAATTTAAGTATACAAAAACATAAATTAGTAGCTTGTGGAAAAAAACTGACGGGTGATGAGCGCTCTGATACAATTTAGTTCTATTTTCGATATTGTTCCTATATTATTGATAAATGTGGTTTTAAAGAGGGTGAGGTTGAATGTTTTCTTCTATACGTCGTGGTCGTCATCATCAGTTAGATATTTGGCCAGGCTTCGTGGATGCGATGGCAACATTGCTCATGGTTATTATCTTTGTATTAATGACATTTGTGGTGGCGCAATTTTATCTAACAGAAGCTCTCAGTGGCCGTGATGAAGCATTGTCGCACATAAATAAACAATTGGAATCTTTACATTTTACGCTAAAGCATGAAGAAAAATTAAAGCATGAAGCGGAGGCGAAAGTTGTTTCTTTTGAAACTATAATTGCAGACTTGAAAGCTAAATTAGGTACTTTAAAAACTGAGCTTAATGACGAACAAACTGCAAAAAAAGATGCTTTGGTTAATATTGCAGCTTTCAGTAAACAGATAGATGAATTGAAGGAGCAGCTTGCTCAACTAAATGAAGCTATTGGTGTTGAAAAAGCTGCTGGTGAAGAGCAGAAAAAATCAGCGCTTAGTCTTAGTGAGCAATTGAAAGAGGCCATGGCAGCGTTGGAGCATATCAAGAGTGATAATGAACAGCTTAAATCTGAAAATGAAAAATCAAAAGAAAAAGGAAAGCTTGGTTTTTTCCGTTCAGAGTTTTTTGCAAAGCTGAAGCATGCAATTGGAGATCGTTCTGATATTAGGATTGTTGGAGATCGCTTCGTGTTTCAATCAGAGGTTTTGTTCGGCACAGCATCTTCTGATATGGGGGGTGAAGGCGTGAAGCAGTTAGATCAATTAGTTAAGGCCCTCAAAGAGATTATTGAAAAAATTCCAAGTGATATGCATTGGGTTTTGCGAGTTGATGGTCATACGGATATCTTGCCAATTAAAACAACTCAATTCCCTTCTAACTGGGAACTTTCAGCTGCACGTGCAATTTCAGTTGTGAAATATCTTGCGAGTCAGGGTATTGACTCAAGGCACCTCGTAGCGGCTGGTTTTGGTGAGTATCAACCTCTTGTGGTTGGGGGAGATATAAAAGATTTGGCAAGAAACAGAAGAATTGAATTCAAATTAGATCAAAGATAAATACGATCTTAATTAAGTGTTAATATATCTATATTATATTAGGGTGTGTAATACATTAAGGAGTTATATTATGTTGAAAAAGTATTTTTTGTTTATTAGTTTAATGATTGTTGGTTTATTTGCTGTTCAAAACTGTGAAGCAGCATATTTCTGTCGTTGTATAAAATCTAAAGCCAATGAAACGGTCACAAATCCTTATAATGGTGCTAAGCATTCAAGTGTTGTATGTAAATTTGATAAAAAACAAGTTACTTCATTGTCGGTAACAATAAGTGATAAAGATGCTTGTGTAAAATATTGTAAGAAAAATAAATCATATATAGGATCGATGGATCATGGGGTATGTAAAGATAATCTATGTCCAACTAATGGAACGATCGGAAGTGATGGGAATAGATCTGTAACACTATTTAATAATGAGTAGGATAGATAATCTCTTTGTTTTTCACGTATTTTCGGTAGTTTACTGCTGAAAATACGTGGTTAAAACTTACCACCCATCATTTTTTCCTGCAAACCGCTAATTCATGTATTTTGCGTGCTTTGCGTTTTAACTCTATACATTTTATCATTCCACCTGCCATCCCAGTGGAGGCGTGAAGCCAGGCTATTTTTCTTTTTATGTCTAGCGCAATACACTGTTTTATAATTCTTTTCTCGACCTTCACCTACGCAGAGATGACGGACGGAGAGATGCGGAACAAAAATTAAACAGATGGTTTGAAAAATGACGGGTGGTAAGCGTGGTTAATTTGAATTTAAGACAGCACATTCTTTTCAATATTGACTGATGTAGGATTTATGCGATCCTGATAGTTATGCACTTGGCCGTTTCGTCTTGCTTCTCTCATAACATTTAGATCAAGATCAGCGATAATAAGAGCTGGTTCTTGAGATTGCTGTTTCATAGCAAGGATGCCGTTTTCGGGGAAACCTTTATCAATAGGAGAATAAATGCCTGCGATGCCTGTCGCAAGATCATCGAATTCTTCACAATCAACTTTTCCTAAAGCAACTGCGTTGACTGTAAAACATTGATTTTCCATTGCGCGGCAACGCGCTGCTATATGTACGCGATTAGCTCCGTGAAGACTGTCTGTATAGCTTGGAATCAGTAAGATATCTGCACCATTGTGTATAGCCTGAGTTGTCAATTCAGGAAATTCGCTGTCGTAGCAGACACACACCGCAAAAACACCAAAGTCAGTCTTAAATACTTTGAGGGTATTTGTGTGTTTTAGAAATCCAAATTTTTTCTCTTCAGGTGTTAGATGGATTTTATCTTGCCAGGATAATCTGCCTGTTGGAGTTGCAACATAGGTGCGATTATAATATTTTTCTTCATCTAATACCGGTACAGAACCAGCTACGAGAATAAGTTGATGCTTTATTGCGAATTGACACAACATCTTTTGATAGGTGTTAAGATTGCTTTCTTGAAAATATTTAATGTTTTCTCTAAAGCTTCTACGATTAGGCCAGATCCATTCCATGCCAGCATATTCAGGGAGCAATAGTAATTTTGCACCTTGAGAGCTGGCTTCTCCACACATTTTTTCTAATTTTATCGCAGCATCTTGAATAGATGGCAAAATTTCAAGCTTATATTGTGTAGTTGCAATTCGAATCACGTTAGATCCTTAACCCAAGCGGTTAAAGATTTTAAATCAGCTTGTGGTTTATCTACATCTTTCCAAGTCCATTTCATGTTCACATGCGGATTTTCAAAAAAACCATAACGATTCCAAATGGATTTTAAATGCATATAATCTTTTGGTTTTAAAGGATGATTGTCGGGACGGACAACAGATATAAAACTTGCTTTATTTGCCCCAGACTCAACAGCTTCATTGATGCGCTCGCTCATTATTTTCTTGTAATTTCCCATGCCTCGATATTCTGGAAGTAACATGGATTCACCAAAGTAAAAAGTTTTATCGGGATCAAATCCGGCATTTTCATAAGGTACACGCACCATATCTACTTCTTCTTTTAAAAGGCTGGCCGTTGATGCACCAGCAAGTTTGCCGCCATCATAAATCAGAAGGGCAAAACTGTTTTTCATTTTGGCGTAACGTTCCATATGATTTTCTTTAGTTTCAGGATTAGGCTCAAATAGATAAGGAAATTCACGAAAAACGGTGACAGCGAGATAATACAAAGAATCTGCTACTTTTGCTGTCTCAGAGCCACGATAGATTTCATATCTAAATTTTTGCATACTCATACCTTTCATAAATGAAGACACCTGTTTTTAAGTTGATCTTCTATTTATTAACTATCGCTTTTAAAATCTTAGATAGAATGAGCTATCTGCGATTTTAAAAGCTCTGTTCTTAATCAAAATCTCTGCCCTAAAATTCAGCTATCTTCATTCATGAAAGGTATCTTCCTCAATTTTATTTTCACGTTTCATAAGAACTGCGCAGAAAAAGCCATCGACTTGATGCTGAGCTGGAGTTAGTTGCAGTGTGTTACCTTTGACAGGGCAGTCAATTTCAAACAGTTCATCCCATACTTGTTGAATAGGGATCAGTTCAAAATCTGGGTGCGTTTCTAAAAACTGGCTAATTTGTAAATCATTCTCATCTTTCAAAATTGAGCAGGTTGCATAAATAAGTCTACCAAACGGTTTAACCAACTTAGATGCCGTATCTAAAATACTCGCCTGTTTTTGGAGAAGTTCATCTAAATCGTTTTGTGAGAAACGGAGTTTCAAGTCAGGATTACGTCGCCATGTTCCTGTGCCAGAGCAGGGAGCATCAACCAGTACACGATCAAAACGTACTGATTGGCGTTTTAACCATTTATAACCAGCCTCGTCTAAGGTGCGGCATTCGGCATTATGAATTCCTGCGCGCCTAAAGCGCTCCTTGGCACGTTTCAAGCGCCATTCAATGGTATCCATACAAATAATTTTGCCTTGGTTGTTCATTGTTGCAGCCATGGCAAGAGTTTTGCCGCCTGCACCAGCACAAAAATCAACGACGTTCATGCCTGGTCTTGCATCGCTTAAGAGGGCAATTAACTGTGAGCCCTCATCTTGAACTTCAATAAAACCATCTTGCCATAAAGGGTGAGTTGGTAGAGGACGACGTTGTGGAAGGCGAATTCCAAAAGGACTCCAGGGGGTAGGGGATGCTGTTATAGCTTCAAAAGAGAGCTGTTCTAAAACTTCGCTTCTATCAATTTTTAAGCTATTAACACGCAAATCTAGTGGAGCCGCTTCGTTAAGAGCTGCAAGTTCACTTTCTAAGCTTTGCGGAAAATTCTCTTCGAAAAATGGCATTAACCATTCTGGTAAATTCAACTGGGCCCAAATTGGGGGAGAGTGCTCTGAAATATCTGTCTTTATTAAATAAAGCTCTCTCTTAGTTAAGCATTCTGGATGATATTGAGTTCCGTTAAAAATATGATCAATGTCTAAGAGAGAAAAATTGGCATGATAGCGTAAATGTAGCGCGACGAGGAGATGAGTCGGCGCATCCTTTTGTTTAGTTAATGTTTGAGCTAACCAGTTTAAATGCTGAAATTGTCTTAATACTTGGTAGGTTCGCTCAGCTATTGCCCTGCGATCAGTACTGCCAATGTAGCGATGATTGCGAAAGTAATTTGTGATTTGCTGATCTGCAGGTGATTTTGCAGATAAAATTATTTCTAATACGTCAATAACGGCTTTAATGCGAGCTCCAGGAGTCATTTTATATTTCTTTTTCTTTTTTATTTATGTTTATAAGGCTTTTGATGAATAATAATTTCAGCTCTTGAAAACTGTTTGTGGATTTCCTTTGAAACTTCTTCAGAAATTTGATGGGCTGTTGCCAAAGGAAGATCTGACTCTAACTCTAAATGCATTTGAATGAAATCCTTTTGACCAGAGCTACGTGTGCGCAAATCATCTATTTTGAGAACACGGGGGTTTTGAAGTACAATTTGTTTGATGTGTTGACGTTCTTGCTCAGGAAATTCTCGATCCATTAAGATGTTTAATGAGACGATAGCAATTTTCCACGATGTATAAAGAATGTAGCCGGCAATAAGGGTTGCGAGCATGGAATCAAGGCGATACCATCCAAACCTGAACGATAAATTTAAGGAGATAAGAACGGCAATATCGCTTAGAAAATCGCCGTAATAGTGGAGAGAATCTGCTTCAATAGCGATTGATTTTGTATGGCGAATTACGTAGCGCTGCCACATCACTAAGAGGGCGGTTAATAATGTAGCGCTGATCATAATCATTGTGGCAATTGAACTTGCAACAAGGGGCGTTGGGTTAAAAAAACGATGACTGGTCTCAACTAAAAGCCAGAGAGCCGAGCTTGCAATAAAGACAGATTGCGCTAATCCTGCTAGAGCCTCAATCTTACCATGACCAAATCTATGGGCAGCATCAGCTGGCTTTAAGGCTTGATGGATAAGGATGAAATTTAAAAGAGAGGCTACGCCATCAAGAAGTGAATCGATTAAAGAAGCCTGAACACTTAATGAGTTTGTTAGTCTCCAAGCAATAAACTTAGTAATGATTAAAATGGAAGCAACACCTATGGCGGCGTAGGTTGCACTTTTTACAAGAAAATTATGACTTAATTTTCTCAAGCTCTGCCTTCAATTCTTCAAGCTCTATTAGTGTGAGTTTGGAATATTTTATAATTTTTTCATCCATTTCGTTATCTTTTAGCATTTCTAATGCTATTTCACGAGCCTTCTTTGCTTCACCTTTAGCCTCTCCTCTAGCCTCTCCCTTAGCTTCCGCATACTGAAGTTCATCTCTGTCGTTATATAGTACTTTTAGGTAAGAAGAATATGTAGCTCTTTCTGCTTTTGACATTTTTAGAATATCAAGTTTTTCAGCGACTTGTTTCATATAGGGGGAGTGGAATGTTGCTGGGACGCCATCATATTTTAAAACATAAAGCCAGTCATCTATCTCTTTTTCTAAACGATCATTAAAGAGGGGAACAGAAATGAAAAAATACTCAGGCAAAATATCTGTAGCATCAAATATTTCATTCGTTTTTTTATTTTTAATGTGAACACTGAGCTTTTCATGAGTCTCAACCTCATGAATGATTGTTTTCCCATGGTAAATAGCTCCAGGACCGTTTCCTATTGGAAAATACAAAAGAGATATATGAAAAACTTTGACGATATCAGTATAATCTTCTCCTTGAGATAAGTTATCAACGATTAATCTCGACGTGTTAAAGCAAGATTTGTGAATAAATGAATCTTTAACACTCCGCTCAATCTCAATGATGTATTTATTGTGATCCTGATCTTCAACAACAACATCAGCAAGGCTTCTTTTGGTTTTGCTATCTTCGGCATTGCTTTCTGTTTCGAGCAAAGCAATAATCTTGACGTCTTTATAACCCTTAGTTTTTAGAAGAGCGGAGATAAAACCTTCAACGATGCTGTAATCTCCTTTATCTTTTAGAAGATATTTTATAGCATAATCGAAACTGATGAGTGGTTTGTCTTTATTCATAAGGATGAGTTTGTTATAGCGTTGCTCACTGTGTATATTATATACCTTTCATGAATGAAAGTCTCTGTTTTTAAGTTGATCTTTTGCTTATAAACTATCACCTTGAAAAGTCTTAGATAGAATGAGCTATCTGCGCTTTTAAAGGCTCTGTTTTTAACCAAAATCTCTGCCTTAAATTCCAGATATTTTCATTTATAAAAGGTATGTATCACAAATGATCACAAAAAAGATAGTTTCAAATATGAGAGTCTACATGAGAATAGTTATGCTTTTTGGGTGGGTGTTTCTTTTAAATACGAACGCTTGCGGCTCATCGCCTGTTCCTTGGCAAATGACCTTTCAGCCAGCTGCTTCGCCGCTGATGGAGGGGATAACCTCAATGCATAATTTATTGTTAGTGGTCATTAGTCTTATTGCTATTATTGTTGCCGTTTTGCTTGTGTATGTGATCATTAAGTTTAGAGCAAAGAAGAATCCAATCCCTCGTAAAACAACGCATCATGTTTTGTTGGAGATTGTTTGGACGATAATTCCTGTTTGTGTACTTGTTGTTATTGGCATTCCTTCGCTTAAGCTTATGTTTGCCTTAGATCAACCACAAGATGCAGCTTTAACAATTAAGGCAATTGGCCATCAATGGTATTGGTCGTATGAATATCCTGATTCTGACCCGGCAAAATCTTTTAGCTTTGATAGTTATATGATTGAAGATAAAGATTTAAAACCTGGCCAACTGAGATTGCTTGAGGTTGATAATCGAATAGTTGTCCCTATTAATACAACAGTGCGAGTTTTAGTAACTTCGAATGATGTGTTGCATAGTTTTGCTGTTCCGTCTTTGGGGATTAAAAAAGATGGAGTGCCTGGCCGCCTTAACGAAACGTGGTTTAAAATTTCAAAGATAGGCGTTTATTATGGTCAGTGTTCAGAATTGTGCGGGACAAAACACGGTTTTATGCCTATTGCGATTGAGGTCGTGTCACAAGAAGATTATAGTAAGTGGATTAAGGGTAAAACGCTAAAAATCCCAAAAACTTCAAAATCAGCATAAAAGGAGTTCACATGGTTCACGCATTAAATGATTCATCAAGCCATCCGCAGGGTTGGCGTCGTTGGATTATGTCTACGAATCATAAGGATATTGGTACGCTCTATATATATTTTGCTGTTATCGCTGGTTTAGCAGGTGGCTTTTTATCGATGCTTATCAGATTACAGCTGATGCATCCTGGTGGTACCATCTTAAGCGGTAATCATCAGCTCTATAACGTCATTATTACAGCACATGGTTTGTTAATGATTTTCTTTATGGTCATGCCGGCGTTAATTGGTGGTTTTGGCAATTGGTTTGTGCCGATTATGATTGGTGCGCCAGATATGGCTTTTCCAAGACTTAATAACGTGAGTTTTTGGCTTTTAATCCCGTCTCTTATTTTGTTGGGCTTATCAGCTGTAACAGGAGTGGGGGCAGGGACAGGTTGGACATTCTACCCTCCCTTAAGTTCAATGATTGGTCATAGCGGTCCCTCGGTAGACTTTATGTTGCTGAGCCTGCATGTAGCCGGCGCTTCTTCAATTTTAGGGGCAATTAATTTCATTACGACAATTTTTAACATGAGAGCACCAGGAATGAGTCTACATAAAATGCCACTCTTTGTGTGGGGCATGCTTGTAACCTCTTTTCTCCTTCTGCTTGCTGTTCCTGTGTTAGCGGGTGGTATTACGATGCTGTTGACGGATCGCAACTTTGGCACGACATTTTTTGATCCAGCGGGTGGCGGTGATCCAGTTCTTTTTCAGCACCTATTCTGGTTCTTTGGTCACCCTGAAGTTTATATTATGATTTTACCAGCCTTTGGCATTGTGAGTCATGTAATCTCAACGTTTGCGCGTAAACCTGTTTTTGGATATTTAGGCATGGTTTATGCAATGATTGCTATTGGTGTTTTAGGATTTGTTGTCTGGGCTCACCACATGTTTACAGTAGGATTAGATGTTTCAACGCGGGCATATTTTACAATTGCAACTCTGGTTATTGCTGTCCCGACAGGCATAAAGGTATTTAGTTGGATCGCAACGATGTGGGGCGGTTCTATCACTTTCAAAACACCAATGCTTTTTGCAGTTGGATTTGTTTTTCTTTTTACAATTGGTGGATTAACAGGCGTGGTCCTTGCGAATGGTGAAGTGGATATGGTTCTTCACGATACCTATTACGTTGTTGCGCATTTTCATTATGTTTTATCTATGGGTGCGTTGTTTGGTCTTTTCTCTGGCTTTTATTATTGGATTGGTAAGATGTCCGGTTATCAATATAATGAAAGATTAGGAGCCATCCATTTTTGGTTAACATTTGTGAGTGTTAATCTATTGTTCTTTCCTATGCATTTTCTAGGACTTGCGGGTATGCCGCGCCGAATTCCTGATTACCCAGATGCATTTTCTGGTTGGAATTATGTTGTTTCAATTGGTGGGTTTTTATCAGGATTTGCGGCGCTCTTTTTCCTATATGTCGTTTTTAGAATTTTTCGGGACAAAGTTATTTGCCCAGCTAATCCATGGGGAGAAGGTGCGACAACCCTTGAATGGCAGGTGTCCTCGCCGCCACCTTTTCACACCTTTGAAAAACAGCCAGAGATTGATACCTTTTACAAATAAAAATTCCTGTTTTTAAGTTGATCTTTTTCTTGAAAACCATCACTTTTAAAATTTTAGATAGAATGAGCTATCTGCAATTTTAAAAGTGATGGTTTTTAACCAAAATCTCTGCCTTAAATTGCAGGGATTTTCATTTATAAAAGGTATTTAATGACAGCGGTCTCTTTAGTGAAACAATCTGCTTCTCCGGGTGATTATTGGGAGCTTTTAAAGCCTAGAGTTATGTCTTTAGTTGTTTTTACAGGGCTATGCGGGATGATTATGGCACCAGGTCATATTAATCCTGTTTTAGGCTTTGCTGCAATTTTATCTATTGCAATTGGTGCCGGGGCCTCAGGTTGTTTGAACATGTGGTGGGAAAGGGATGTTGATGCTTTGATGAAGCGAACGCATAATCGCCCCCTTCCAGCAGGGAAAATTGAGCCTGATGATGCTTTAGCTTTTGGTGTAATTTTGTCAGCAGGGTCTGTGCTCGTGATGACTGTTGCGGTTAATTGGCTGGCAGCGGCTCTCTTAGCTTTTACGATTTTCTTTTATGTCTGTATTTATACGATGATTTTGAAGCGTTTAACCCTTTATAATATTGTCATCGGAGGAGTAGCAGGAGCCTTGCCGCCTGTCATTGGTTGGGCATCTGTCACGGATAGCGCCCCTATAGAAGCCTGGGTTTTGTTTCTTATTATCTTTCTTTGGACACCGCCGCATTTTTGGGCCCTTTCTTTAAATTGTAGTGATGATTATGTAAAAGCTAAAATCCCGATGTTGCCTCTTGTTAAAGGTGTGAAAAAAACAAAAGAGCAGATTTTATTATATGCCGCTGCGTTGTTTTTAAGTTCTCTAATTCCTTATTTTATAGGAATGGCGACGCTTTTATATCTAGTGGTTTCTATTGTTTTGGGAATTGGTTTTATTGGCCTCAGTCTGGGGCTTTTTTGGAGGAAAGATATTGGGATGAAGCTATTTGGCTACTCAATAGCTTATCTCTTCATTTTATTTTTAACATTAACGATTGATAGAGTTTTGTGCTTATGAAGGATGAGAATTTAGTTAAGAGAAATCGAGCTATGCTTATCATATTGGTAAGTTTGTGCGTTTTGTTTTATTTGATTGCATTTGTCCGGATCGTGCATCATTAGTGCCCAATAAAACGAATCATCATGTCGGTATTATTCTGATAGCAATTAGCGTTACGATGCTGGCTTTAGCCTATGCCTCTGTTCCGTTGTATCGTTTGATTTGTCAAAAGACGGGTTTTGGTGGAACGCCTCAGGTTGCTCTGCACGCCTCTCAGCAGATTGTTGGAGATCGGGTCATTACTGTTCAATTTAATGCGGATACACATCGCGATTTGCCGTGGAAATTTAAACCGGTCCAACATAAGACAGAAGTTAGAATCGGAGAGAATTTTTTAGCATTCTATGAAGCTGAAAATACGGCTGATTATCCAATTGTTGGTATGGCAACTTACAACGTTTCACCAGATAGAGCTGGGATTTACTTTAATAAGATTGCTTGCTTTTGTTTTGAACAGCAACGGCTAGAGCCTGGTCAAAAAGTAAATATGCCAGTACTTTTCTTTATTGATCCAAAATTTGCAACAGATCCAAATTTAAAGGATGTAAAAACGATAACTTTGTCGTATACCTTCTTCAGATACAAATCGTAACTCTAAGGAATAAGAAAAATGAAACTTAATTCTAAAGCTGTAATTGCTTTGATGGTCGTTGGAGCGGCATCAATAGCTTATTGGGTCTTACATGCAAAGCATGAAGTTCCCAAGGTTCAGCCTGAACCTGCTATCGTCGCCAAAAAAGATATAGTTAAAGAAGAGCTTCCTAAACAAGATGATGTAAAGTCCTCTTCGGTTTTAGAAACGCATCCGAAGGCAGTTGCGGCTATATCTCGTTATGATAAGCCTTTGTATCCAATTGATTTTTCAAACTTTAGTTATGTCAATCCGAATGCTCCTAAAGGTGGTACATTAAAACTCGGTACGGTTGGAACGTATGACAGTTTAAACGTTGATATCGTTAAAGGTATTGCGGCTGAAGCACTCACTCTAACAACAGATCCTTTAATGCGCAGAGCAAGCGGAGAGCCTTTTAGCATGTATGGTGTTCTTGCTCAATTTATTGAGGTTGCACCAGATTATTCCTCTGTGACTTTTTTCATTAACCCTGCAGCGAAGTTCCATGATGGTTCTTCTGTTACGGCAGAAGATGTAAAATTCTCTATTGAAATCAAGCGTGATAAAGGATTGCCTCGTTATAAACAGTTTTATTCTCGCATTGCAGAAATTCACGTGGTTGACTCACATACAATCAAATTAGATTTAGTTAAGAATGCTGATGGAAATTATGATCCTGAATTACCTTTAATTATCGCTAACTTACGCGTTTTACAGAAAAAACAATTAGAATCGCTAGACTTCACTTCTACAGGTTTAACGACATTAATCGGAAGCGGTCCTTATAAAGTAAAAACTGCAGATCAAGGGCGTTCAGTTGTTTATGAGCGTGATCCAAATTATTGGGGCAAAGATTTACCTGTAAATCGCGGTTATTATAACTTTGAAAATATTCAAATTGAGTATTTCAAAAACGTACAAGCACAGTTCCAGTCATTTACAGCTGGAGAGTTTGATATTTACTTCGAAACAAATCCAAATCAGTGGGAAACAGGATATAATTTTTCTGCTTTAAAAGATGGAAGAGTGAAAAAGGTAGAAACTGAGCATAAAAGGCAAGTTGCTGTTAGAACCATTATCTTTAACATGCGTCGTCCTTTATTCTCAGATATTCGCGTTAGAAAAGCTCTGACTTATGCGTTTGATTTTGAAACCTTAAACAAGATTGTGTTCTCTGGAAGTATGAAGAGACCTCATAGTTTATTTGCCAATACATATTTGGCTCATGAAGGGGCTGCAGTTGGTTTAGAGAAAGAAATTCTTTCTAAATTCTCGGATAAACTCCCTAAGGGTATGATGGATGCTACATTCACTTTGCCTTCTACAGATGGAAATGGAGATCAACGCGCTAATTTGGAAGCTGCAGATAAGCTTTTAAAGGAAGCTGGTTGGGCAATTAAGAATGGTAAACGTGTTAATGCAAGTGGTCAGGTTCTTACTCTCGAAATTATGATCAAAGATCCAAAAATGGAAAAAATTGGTATTGCTTATCGAGAGAGTTTGAAAAAACTTGGCGTTGACCTTGTCGTTCGTATGATCGATACAGTGCAATATGAAAATCGAGTTGTTGAGTCTAACTTTGATATGATTATTCACACCTGGGCAAATAGCTTGTCGCCAGGAAATGAGCAGGCATACTACTTTAGTGCAAAGAATGCTGATATCCCGGGAAGTAGCAACTATATTGGTATTAAAGATGACGTTGCAGAATCACTTGCTCAAATGATTGCAGCGACTAAGGATGGTGAGTCTCTAAAAGCTTCAGTTCATGCTTTGGATCGTTACGTAATGTATAATTACTTCCAGATTCCATTGGCTTATGACAACGTTTCACGTTGGGCTTATTGGGCTGAGCGATTAGCTTACCCTGAAGTTGATCCACTGGTTGGAACGAACGTGATGGAGTGGGGCTGGTCACCAGCAGCAGCTCATCATTAATTGAGAATCGCTCTTTATCAACCTGAGATCCCTCAAAATGCAGGCACCCTATTAAGACTGGGTGCCTGTCTTGGTGTTGGGGTTAGCATCATTGAACCGTGCGGTTTTATTTTAGATGATCAACGCTTACGTCGCGCCGGCATGGATTATATAGAACGCGCAAATTTGGTGCGTCATATGTCATGGGATGTTTTTTTAAAAGATATGCAGACGAATGGAGGGCGTTTAGTTCTATTAGATACTAAATCAACGACGTCTTATCTTGATTTTGAATTTCAAAAAAATGATATTCTTATTTTAGGTCAAGAAAGCTCGGGAGTTCCGCCTGAAGTTTTTTCTCAAATTCCTTATAATGTCAAAATTCCTCTAAAAGAAGATTGTAGATCTTTAAATGTTGCTATAGCTGCATCTATGGTTCTAGGTGAAGCTTTACGGCAAACTAAAGCTTTTTTAAACTTATAAATATCTTCAGTTGAGGGAGATATAAGTGGTGTGATAAGTTGGAGGTAATTAGCTGCATTAATTTACCTTAAGGATGATCAATGAAAATATCTTTTGCCGAACCAATTTTGCCACGTGAAGGAATTCTGGTTGTTGGAGTTTATTTTGGAAAAACTTTTACACCCCAAACAGAAGAAGTAAATACATTGATGGGAGGAGGATTGCAGCGAGCAATTGACGCGAGTCTTTTCAAAGGAAAAAAAGAAGAATCATTAACTATCCTAGCACCGCATGGCCTTGAGATGAGCCAAGTTTTGGTCATTGGCTTGGGACGTCCATCCGAACTAAGTGCTCTTGCTTTGGAAGAAATTGGTGGAAGGATTACAGCAGCCTTGTCTAACAGTCGTGACAAAGATGCCTATGTCTATATGTCGCAAATTGATGCTATGAATATAAATTCAGAGCAAGCAATCGCCTATGTGGCTTCTGGAGCTCTTTTACGCTCTTGGCGTTTTGATGAATACCAGACGAAAAAGAAAAAGGAAGAAAAGCAAAACTTAAAATCTTTAACATTTGCTTGTGAAGATATAAAAAATGCAAAAGAAGCTTTTGATCCCTTAGCAAAAATTGCTGAAGGTGTTTTTATCACCCGTGAAGTTGTATCGCAGCCACCAAATGTGGTTTACCCAGAATCTCTTGCCAAAATTGCACAGGAACTTTCTAGTGTAGGTGTGAAGGTTGAAGTGCTTGGTGAAGAAGCAATGCAGAAATTGGGAATGAATGCCCTTCTTGGAGTTGGGCAGGGTAGTATTCGTGAATCTCAGTTAGTTGTCTTGCAGTGGAATGGTGGGAGCAAGGACCAAGCGCCTATCGCTGTTGTTGGTAAAGGTGTGACCTTTGATACAGGTGGAATCTCTATAAAACCAGCAGGTAATATGGATGAGATGAAATACGATATGGCTGGTTCAGGTGTTGTTCTTGGGTTAATGAAGTCACTCGCTCTTCGCAAGGCTAATGTAAACGTTGTTGGTATTATGGGGCTGACTGAAAATATGCCTTCAGGTTCTGCGCAACGTCCTGGTGATATTGTGATGTCAATGTCTGGGCAAACAATTGAGATTCTTAATACGGATGCCGAAGGTCGGTTAGTTTTAGGAGACGCATTGTGGTATACTCAAGATCGCTTTAAACCTCAACTCATGATTGATTTAGCAACATTAACTGGTGCAATTACTGTGGCACTGGGAAGTGAATACGCGGGCTTATTCTCTAATAATGATGCACTTTCGAAAAAATTGACGAAATCATCAGAGATGACTGGGGAAAAACTGTGGCGTTTTCCACTTGGAAAAGCCTACGATAGAGATATAGATTCTGATGTTGCTGATATGAAAAATATTGGATCAGGTCGTGGGGCAGGCAGTATTACAGCAGCTCAGTTCTTACAACGTTTTGTTAATGATGTCCCTTGGGCGCATCTTGATATTGCGGGCGTTGCGTGGGAGAAAAAAGATAGGCCTTTGATGGCTAAGGGAGCAACTGCATTTGGAGTTCGCTTGTTAAACCATTTCTTACAGCAAAATTATGAAGGTTAGATAATAACACCTGTGGATATTGCTTTTTATCATTTAACAACCTCGAGTTTAGAAAAAACCCTCCCGAAGTTATTGGAGAAGGTTTACCAATCAGGAGTGCATTCTGTTGTGTTGATTGACTCAGTTGAGCGTTTAAAAATACTCAATGGGGTTCTTTGGACTTATTCAACAGGTGCCTTTCTGCCGCATGGTTCAATTGATGAACCGGCAGATACGCATGCATTGCAACCTATTTGGTTGACAACGTTAGCGTCAGAAAACCCCAATAACGCTACGGTTCTGGTTGTTACATCGAGTCAAGAAATTGCCGATTTTGGTGGATATACTCGATGTTTGGATGTTTTTGATGGCAATGACACGAGCTCATTAGATGCGGCAAGACTGCGTTTTAAAGCCTATCAAGATAAAGGGCATATAATTGTCTATTGGCGCCAGAATTTAACGGGTGCTTGGGAAAAGGTAGAGAATTTTTCTTAACAAGAGCTAATCCTTCCAGAATGAAGGAATCAACAACACAAGAATTGTTAAGAGTTCAAGACGTCCGAGGATCATACCAAACATCATAATAATTTTAGGGCCATCACCAAGAGAGGCATAAGAATTACTAAAATTTGCTGTTGTTCCATTCTCTAAACCAAGGCCAACGTTACCAAGTGTTGCTGCTGCGCCGGATAGACTGGTGGAAAAATCAAGACCAAAAGAAGCCAATCCACAAGCGAGTATAACTAAACAAAGGCAATAAAGTGTTATGAATGTAAAAACTGACGTTGCAACGCTTTCACTAATTTTTTGTCTTTGATATGTTGGCAAATAAATACCGTGGGGCCTTCGAAGTTGTCTCAAGTGTGCTAATGCTAAGGCGAATAAAACCTGGAAACGGAAAATTTTAATTCCCCCAGTTGTAGAGCCTGTACATCCACCAACAACGCTTAAAATAAAGAGCAGCATTCTTGGGAAATTTCCCAGAAGATTGTAGTCGGAAGATGTAAAACCTGTCGAAGTTATCACAGAGACTACTGTGAAAATTGAATGCCTTAAACTTGAAATAAAATAATTTTCATTAATGCCATAGGACCATGCTGTAACGACGCATGATACAATAAAAATTACGCCAAGATAAGTTCGCAATTGGCTGTCTTTTTGAATGGACTTTGTGTCGCCGTGCCATAGTTTTACATACAAAATAAGCGTACTTCCACGCCGTGTTCTAAAATGAGGTGCAACGCATTAGAGTGTTTGTTGATAAGACAGGCACAGAAAGGCGTTGCAAATGAGAGAATACAAACAATTAGGATATGAAGAAAGAATAAAATTGGCAGCGCTTCGTCAATCGCAGTCATCACTAA
>CANFPP010000016.1 GCA_947449005.1 Holosporales bacterium
AAAATCTATCGACGTTCCCATACTCTTAAATTAACTACTTACTTGACTTGTTCTTAAATTAAGTTCGCAAATAACGTCCAAATATGAGAATATCTCGTATTTCCAACGCTACCTACTTAAACTTCCAATCCCTTACTCTTCACTAGATCGCGGCTACATCCCTGCAGCACTTGATCAGTTATATAGAACTGGAATTTTTAGTCAACAGAAAAAATGCACCATTTTTAACTTATTTTTAATATTTGGTTCTGGCGTCTTTTTTATCCAGAGAAATCAAGGATCTTCCTTTGATGAACCTAAACAAAATGTGTCTTATTTAGTCCAATATACAAATTGCAACTCTGCTAGGGCTTATAAAAGGACGTGATGGCCCCCTCCTTTATAAGGATTTCCCAATGGGGAGAATAAGCTATGCCTTTTGTGCGATTATCAGAGAAGGCATTCAGAGGATAGATGCAAAATAGGAAAGACTTTTTGAGATACTGTTGATAAAAAAGGCCAAGTAAATAACAGCATTATCTTCTTGAATGTTGCTTATGAATTCGTTACAAAGAAATTCAACCTTTAGTCCCCTTCGTCTAGAGGCCTAGGACATCGCCCTCTCACGGCGGCAACACGGGTTCGAATCCCGTAGGGGACGCCAAAAATCTCAAAACCATTAATTCAGCATCGACACAAGAACCGTCTTTATATGTGTAATAGTCGCGTCTTCTGCCGACAGATGTAAATCCTTGGGAATGATACAACCTAAGCGCAGCAACATTATCAATTGCTACCTCTAAAAACACAGCCTCAACACTGTTTTTCTGCGCCCACTCTCGCAAAGTCTTTAGCAAAGCCGTCCCTAAACGATGCCGTTGCCATTTTGGTGATATCGCGAATGTTAAAATCTCCGCCTCACCCTCAATGCACCGGATCATTAAAAAACCAGCCACATGGCAATTTACAATAATTAGCCAACCAGACACATGATGGTTATCAAGCAAGTCCTTGAATGTTTCATAAGACCAAGAATCCAAAGCAAAGGACTGGCAATGAATCGCAGCTATACGCCGCGCCATCCAGATTTTAAGCGGGATGATTTTGATATCGGGTTCGATAAGCTGGAACATTATAGTAAAATGGTTTTAATTTTTGCGTATCAGGTTCAAGACCTTCTTTCGGGCATGAAGTAAAGTAGCTTAATAAAGCAACAGCAAGGTTATCCTGAAAAGACAACCAATGCTTCTGCCACAGTTCTGGCAAAGCTTCTGGGACTAGATCTCCCACGAGGTATAAAGAGGGATTCTCTTCTAAAGCGAGCGTCACCTGATCAACAGTTAAAATTTCTACCGATTGCCTTGATAATCCGTTGAAATACTGTGCATAGAAATCTCCTCGCTTAGAGTCAACGAGAACAAGTAACGGCTTTGGTTCTTTTAAAGATCGCATACCAACATAAGCCCATAAAGCTAGTGATGTTGGCGTAAAAACTTTTGCTTGAGTTGAGATAGTTAAGCCTTGCGCTGTTGCTAAGCAAAGCCGCACTGCCGTAAAAGAGCCAGGCCCTCTTGGCGTTAGAACATAATCTATTTTCTCTGGAAGACTCAAAATATCCTGAATCAGCGGCACCAAGAGGCGCGATTGAGTCATTCCCGACTCTTGAAGATTCTTCTGAGCAGATGTCACCTTACCATTTCTCGTTACCGCAGCATAACAAGTAGCCTCTGTTACAGCGAATGCCAGGGCGGTGAAATTTTCTATAATCATACTCAATGTACTGCTGAAAACCTGTTTGACAAAGATTGGTCCATCTGATTTGTATTATCTATAAAGCCCCTTCGGGCACGTGTCAAATCAAGCAAGGGAGGATACGGGTATGTCACTTATTGAAATCACTGAAAAATCTCATGATGTTATTTTGGATTTGAGCTATGCGACTGCCAATAACTTTACTGGTCAGCCTGTTTATAGTTCACCACGCTGCTTTTTGCATCAAGAGGGGATCGTCCTGTTGGAAAAAGCTATTACTTTTGCTAAACAACAAAATCTCAGATTTAAAATCTTTGATGCGTTCAGACCGCAACGTGCACAAGAGAAATTTTGGGAGGTGTGTCCAGACCCAATGTATATTGCAGATCCCGCCAAAGGCTCTAACCACACACGTGGCATTGCCATAGATCTTACACTTATCAATAACCAAAATGAAGAACTTGATATGGGCACCCCTTTTGATGATTTTACAGCCGCTTCTCATCACGGCGCCGTAGGGTTAAATGCACAGATTCATGCTAACCGTTATCTTTTACTGGGTATTATGATGAGTGCTGGATGGGATCTTTATTTAAACGAATGGTGGCACTATCAATTGTTTAACCCTAAAAACTATCCTCTTATTCAAGAAACTTATGGAATTATGTAAGGATAAACTTACAGCCACAATACGGACACTCGACTTCCTTATTGTCCCCCATGTTCAAGTAAACAGCGGGATGGCCTAAGCTTGAATCATCAGCACTCTGATTGGTGCCATCGCATTTAACGATGGTCTCTTGCACTCTTATAATTTTACTCACTCCCTAATCCTTGCTAAATATCTATAAAATAACGTATACCTCTTTTAAGCACAAGCACCCGTAGCTCAGTTGGATAGAGCGTTGCCCTCCGAAGGCAAAGGTCGTACGTTCGAATCGTATCGGGTGCACCACAAAAATATGCACAACTGTCGTGCATAATCTTATGTACAAAACATGAATATTGTGAAATACTTTGATTATACTTTAAAGCGAAAAATAATTAGAGTAAATCATGAATTTGGACAAATTAAAAGCATTTCATATTGTTGCAAATTGCGGAAGCTTTGCGCAAGCAGCCAGTCAAATTCACTTAACACCCTCAGCCGTAAGCCGGCAAATTGCGGATCTTGAAGAAAGCCTTGGAGTCTCATTGTTTAATCGCCATTCTCGCGGCTTAACGATAACGGAATCTGGAAGGATTCTCCATCAAACAACAGAGGAAATTTTACACAAGCTTGCAGAAACAGAAGCATTATTAACTCAAAGAGAAGCACAAAGCTCTCTTAAAGTAGCAACAACTTATGACCTGAGCACGTTTTTTCTTCCTCAATATTTAAAAGGATTTCTAGATACTTATTCAGAGACGAATCTCACAATCATTAATGATGATAATGCCTTGAATTTACAAAATTATCAGGCTGCTATTCGAGCAGAAATGCCGCTCCAACCTGACCTTTCCCATATTCATCTAACAACGCTTCATTTCGGCCTATATGCAAGCTTGGAATATTTAGAAAAATTTGGAGCTCCAAAAACTACAGGGGATTTAGATCAGCATCGTATTTTAACATTGGATGAAGACACTAGCTGGTTACTTCATCTTGGTCTCAAAGCTAATCAATCACCTCGAGCGCCCTATTTAAGAATTAGTTCTGCTTATGGTCTAATGAAATGCGTTGAAGAGGGAATTGGAATTGCCGCACTCTCGAAGGAATTTGCAAGCAAGAATTTAATTCCTGTTTTGCCAGATCAGGAAGGCCCCGCAGTGAAAATTTATTATGTCTACCAGTCATCTTCTAAAAACCTTAAGTACGTAACCGCTTTGGGAGAGTTTTTACAACAAAAACTGCACAAACTATAAAAATAATAGTAGCGATTTTTCATTGCCTGAGAAATACTTTAAGGAAAGAAAATCAACTAAAGAAGCGTCCACATGATTAAAAAGGTACTCATCATTTTGCTAATCCTCACTGGAGGGGGAGCTTTCGCTTTTCACACTTACAAAAAAGCATCTGCTAACTTAGCGAATCCTGTTGAAACGCTTACCCTTTCTAAAGAAAGCCCCTCGCTTGAAATTAAGCTAGGGAGTGGACCAACGCCTGTTCTATTATACTTTGCCCCGAGTTGTGGACATTGTGAGGCATTTATTCTTAATGAATTAGATTTACTTCTCAGCACTGGAAAATTCAATTTTACTCTTAGAATTATCCCCCTCAACTACCTAGACACGCCTGCTGCTGCAATTGCCTGGTCCAAAGGCCACGGTCATTTCTTGAGTATTATGAAGGAAATAATGCAACGACAGAAGGAATGGATGATTGAAAGCCCGGAAAAAGAAGATCCTTTGTTACCGTTAAAAACAGTTTGTGAATCCTTAAAAATAGGCATGAGCAAAAAAGATGTTGATGCGGCTCTTGCGGACAAAAAGATTGAAGAGGCCCTTCTTGAAACAAGCTTAAAGGCTACAAACGCAAAGGGAGAACCTGTCACGTTTGCACCTGTATTTTATATAAACAACAGTAAGGAACCGGCGACTCAAGAAGAGATTGACGTCCTCCTTGAATCCCTGCCTACAGCTGAGACACCGCCCACCGTAGCCACTCAAACAAACATTGCAAGTCCCGCGTCTCAATCGTCGGACCAGCCCACACGCGAAGCGAAGGCGGTGCATAAGCATGATTAACAATATCAAAGGCGGCGCCCTCATCTGCTAAAACTTTAGCAAGCGATTTCAGCCACTCTCGTTGCTCTTTCTCTTCCATTTTCTTAAAAGCAGGTGTATTAACCTCTAAACACACAGATGCTGGAGAAGCGTAACGAAGATCTTTCGAGACGAAATCTAACCAAGGTGTATTTTCAACTTCAAAAATAATCGCTTTAAAATTATCTTGGCATCGTTGGTGCAAAGCCGGCAATCCACCAATTTTCTCAGCCCAAATTAGCGCATCGACATGGTCCTCAACACACAACATCGAAGGCGTATTTAGAGTTTCTCCTCTAAAAAGTCCTTCATTCAATATTTTTTCATTAACCAGTCTAAACACACGAGGAATTGGCCAGGCCGGAGCATATCGAGTTAGACGCTCAATCGCACGTGGACCTAGAACCAACATTCCATGTGCCGCCTCTCCCCCGAGTCCCTTTTGCCATGAATAGGCCGTAACATCCAGTTTATGCCAAGGAAGAGGAACACAGAAAGCAGCAGATGTTGCATCACAAAACGTTAGGCCTTCGCGATTATCATCAATCCAACCACCATTCGGAATACAAAGACCAGATGTCGTCCCATTCCAGGTAAAGACACAATCCCTCGAAGAGTCATAAACGCTAAGGTCTAATGACTCTCCAAATGATGTTTTATGAACATGAACATCTGTTAACTTTAATTGCTCTAAAACATCCACAACCCAAAGATAGCCAAAAACATCAAAGGCAAAAAGATCAATACCGCGCTCACCAATCAAAGACCACAGAGCGCTCTCAAACGCTCCTGTAGCCGAGCCTGGCATGATCGCAATTCGATAGTCATCCGGTATTTGCAAAACCTGACGTGTCCTATCAATGAGCTCTTTTAATTTCTCTTTGCCACCAATTGATCGATGCGATCGTCCTAATAAGTTTACAGGTAAATTATTAAGACTCCATCCTTGGTGTTTTCGAGTCGGACCAGATCCAAAGTAAGGACACTGAGGCTTATTAAGTGGTTTTGGCATGCTGCTCAAACTCCAAAAGCTGTTCTTTAGCAGGTAGCCCCCAACGATAACCACCTAATTGTCCAGATTTACGTACAATTCGATGACATGGGACAATCCAAGAAATGGGATTGCGACCAATCGCATTGGCAACCGCTCTGGTTTTATGAGCAATTCCCATAGAGCTTGCTAAACTTTGATAAGGCAAAGTCTCACCTTCTTGCGTTTTTAACAGTGCTTTCCAGACATTGTGCTGAAACTCGGTACCTGCCAAAATCATAGAAGAGTATTGCGGAATTTTATCCAAAAGGCTCTGAACTAAATCATCATCTCGCACTCTTGTTCCTTCTAAAGAGAAGGGAAAATCTAAATCCCTATCACCAAACGCCAAAGCACACAAAGGAAAATCAGGATTGCGATTTAGAAGTAAGACATAGGCTGTTCCAAAAGGAGTTTCACCATATCCTTCAATAAAACCATATTCCAGAACAAGATCTTTTAAATCAAGAGCAGACATCCAGGTGATCATTTTTTAATCCTCTAAATTATGCTTTCGCTGATAAACACAAAACCCTGCAATAGTAATGCCAATACTTACAACCCCAACGATAATGGTGGCAAGAGCATTAATTTCTGGGCTAACCCCCATACGAACACTTGAGAAAACCAAGATAGGAAGTGTTGTTGCTCCGGGCCCTGAAAGAAAGCTGGCGATCACGACATCATCCAGCGAGAGAGCAAAGGAGAGAAGCCAACCCGCTAGTAAAGAAGGAGCAATAAGAGGAAGAGTAATTAACATAAAGACTTTAACAGGCTTAGCGCCCAGATCCAGTGCCGCTTCTTCAATTGAGCGATCAAAATCCTGTAATCGAGCCTGCACGATTAAATAAACATAAGCCATGGCAACGGTTGTATGGGCAATGGTAATTGTCATCATGCCCCGCTCTGAAGGCCAACCAATAAGTCTTTCAAAAGTAACAAACATCAAAAGAAGTGCCAAACCCGTAATAACTTCTGGCATAACTAACGGGGCTGAAACCAAACCACCAAATAGTGTTCGGCCTGAAAAATTGCCAAAACGAACCATCACAACGGCAACAAGCGTTCCCAAAACAACAGCAGAAGTTGCTGTTATCGACGCAATTTTAAAGCTGGTAAAAACAGCTGTTATCAAAGCATCATTTTCCCAAAGAACTCTATACCACTTCAAAGAAAACTTTGTCCAAACACCAGGCAAACGAGATTCATTAAATGAAAAAATAATAAGGCAAATAATAGGCACATATAAAAATGCGTACCCAACAATTAAGGCTGCGACCCCTGCTCTTGAAAAACGACGCATTTAACTAATCACCCGTGCACGTAATTGTTGCCGCTGAAAAATCATAATCGGGGCAACGAATAAAACAACCATTGCCACAGCTAAAGCGCAAGCCAAAGGCCAATCGCGATTATTAAAGAATTCCCACCACAGCACACGGCCAATCATAATTGTATCCGGTCCACCTAAAATCTCTGGAATCACAAATTCACCAATCGCTGGAATAAACACAAGGATCGATCCTGCAACAATTCCTGGCATTGATAAAGGCACTGTTACACGCCAAAAAGCTCTCCAAGGACTACATCCCAAATCATAGGCTGCTTCGAGGTAAGAAGAATCAATTTTATCTAAAGCCGCATAAATGGGCAAAATCATAAAAGGTAGATAGCAATAAATAATGCCAACGCAGACTGCAGCACTATTATCCAAAAGCATTAATGGCGTGTGAATTAATCCCATTTTTAACAAAAATGCATTAATCAATCCTTGTGAACTCAGTAAATTCATCCAGGCATACACGCGAATAAGAAACGAAGTCCAAAAAGGCAATACCACCAACAGCAGAAGAACTGTTCGCCAAGTTGAACGGGCTCGACTGATACCATATGCCATCATATAGCCTAGAGCCAAACAACAAGATGTTGAAAAACCAGCAATAATCAAAGAGGATCCAAAAGCATCTAGATAGAATGAATCCTGCCACAAAGTCATGTAATGATTAAAGTTAAAATGGATATGCAAAATGTGATCTTGCGTCCACTCAAAAATCGGCACAAAGGGAGGAATTGCAATTGTCGCTTCAGAAAAACTAATCTTTAAAATCAGCAAAAATGGTACAAAGAAAAAAATCACCAACCAAAAATAGGGCGGCAAAATTATAAGCCAGCGCTCTTGTTCCTTTAGTTTTTCAAGGAAACGAACGCTCTCTCTCAGACCTGCAATTCTTCTATTTGCCCAAGCTATCATGTTGTTAAAATAATCCCGTTTTCTGCACGCCAAAACAAATAAACTTCATCATCCCACTTTACATCGCGTTCTGTTAAACGCAAAAGATTTGGAAGAGAGGCTTGAATTCTTTTTCCAGATTCTAGCTCAACGTGATAAATCGACATATCTCCCAAGTATCCAATTTCCTTAACAATTCCTTTGGTACAATTACGATTGCCAACTGGAGCCGTTGTTGAAATCATTACTTTCTCGGGGCGAATACCAACGGCTATTTGCGATCCAACTGGCACCGCTGCCGCGTGAGTAACATAAAGATGGCAGCCCGCATCTGCTGATTCAATTAGCGCATGATCTGGCTCATCTTCAATAACAAAACCTTCGAAGATATTTATACTGCCGATAAATTCGGCAACAAAACGTGAATGCGGGAATTCATAGACTTCATGCGGAACACCGACTTGACGCAGTCTCCCCTCCTCCATAATTCCAACCCGAGACGACATCGTCATTGCTTCTTCTTGATCATGCGTCACAACAACGAACGTGATACCCACTCGCTCTTGAATGTTGACTAACTCAAATTGAGTCTGTTCGCGCAATCTTTTATCAAGTGCGGCAAGAGGTTCATCGAGTAAAAGGAGTTTAGGCTGTTTAACAAGACTGCGTGCTAATGCTACTCGTTGACGTTGACCACCTGACAACTGATGCGGTTTACGATCACCATAAGCAGACATTTGTACAAGATCTAAACCTTCTTGCACGCGCTTTTTAATTTCAATTTTCCCTAAATTTTCACAAGTCAGTCCAAAGGCAATATTTTGCCACACAGTCATGTGCGGAAAAAGCGCATAAGATTGAAACATCATATTCACTGGACGTTCGTATGCCGGCCATTCTGTTACATCAACACCATCAATATAAATCCGTCCAGTTGATGGTTTTTCAAATCCAGCCAACAAACGAAGTAATGTTGACTTTCCACAACCAGACCCACCCAAAAGCGAAAAAAGCTCGCCCTGGTAAATTGACAGAGAAAGATTATGTACGGCTGTCGTCGCTCCAAAACTCTTACTAACATTATCCAATTGAATATATGGTTTAATCGAAGAATCTTGCCATGGCTCTAAAGGACGAGAAGATTTGGCTGATGGTGGCATAAACTTATCCTAAACACTTAAAACAGATAGCACACATTATATACGGTGTTTATTGAAGAAAATGTACACAAAATTTTAATCATGAAGCTCAATTATATCATTTTGGTATAGAATTTCGCAAAAAATTGTGCTATTATTTTTTTGAAAATTGAAAAAGGATTCATTATGGACTGGACTCAAACACTAACGATCATTTTCACAGTAATGGGCTCTACTTATGCCTTCTATCATATCATAAAAGAAGACATTAAGCGGCATGATATCGAAATTCAAGATTCTCGAAACAAACATGACCTTGAATTCAGAGAAGTTCGAGAGGAGTTTAGAGAGATGCGTAGTGAGTTTTCCAAAGTTCATAGTCTATGGGCAAGTCTGCTTAAAGAAATACACGATATAAAGCTGGATCAATCCAGAAAAGCATAGTAAAAAATCTCACCCTACCCCAAACGCACTTTCGCCCAAGTTCTGGTTCTAGCCCGATCATATGCCAAGCTTTCCTTTGTATTTTGCGGTTTATCTAAATGTAGCCTTTTCATAACTTTTTCTGAAGGATAAATAGTTGGGTTCTTGAGAATCTCAGGATTTATGAGCGGGAGGGATTTTGTAACAGCTGTTGGCAAAAGAGTTGCATTCGTAATCAAGGCAGCAATTTCAGGTCGCAAGATAAAATCGATAAATCGGTGTGCGTTTAAAGGATGCGGCGCTCCTGTTGGAATGGCAACGGCATCAATCCACAAAGTCGTCCCCTCAACAGGAACAACATAAACGATGGTTTTTCCTAATTCCTTGGCTTGAGTTTCTGCTGCTTGAATATCTCCTGACCAAGCTTGTGCCAAGCATACATCGCCCATTACTAGGTCTGTGATAAAACGCGCTGAATTAAACCGACGAACAGAGCTTCTCAATTCTAACAAGTGCTGATACGCCTTTTCTAAATCTTCAAGCGAATCGCTGTTCCTGTTTAATCCAAGATAGGCCAAAGTCAGAGGAATAACATCAACAGCCTCTTCCAGAAAAGAAACACCACAACCCTTTAGCTGCCCCAGAATTGCGGGGTCAAAAAGCATTCGATAACTATCGTAAGGTGCATTTGGAATAAGCTGATCAATTGTCTCTTTAACATAGGCAAACCCCAGCGTTCCCCAATAATACGGAATAGCATAAACAATCCCCGGATCCGCCACATTCATTTGGCTAATAATAACGGGATCTAAACCAACGAGATTAGGCAATAATGCTTTGTTTAAGGGCTGATAAACCTTGGCAGCAATTTGCCGCGCGACATAAGGACTCGCGGAGGGGAATACTACATCATAACCAGAGTTACTCGCTAATAGTTTTGCTTCTAAGACTTCATTATTATCATAAAGATCGTACCGAACCCGAATGCCAGTTTCTTTCTCAAATTGCCGTAAAACCTCATGGGGAATCATTCCATACCAGTTATAGACATTTACATAAGGAGCTTCTTGACCAGGCTGATGCGAGGTTGCCTTTTGTAAATAGAAAAAAAGCCCTGCGGCAAAACAGGCAATAAGCGCGATTATATGCTTACGATTCATTACTAAATACGGTGACGAGAAGGAATAACAATCAAACGATGCAGAATACGCTCTATAAAAATCGCACAAGCAGCAACGATCACAATCGCAAAAAACGTATACCCCAGCGGTGAATTTTGCGCCATCTGCACAAGCATATCTGCCCAACTTAGGTCTATTTGTCCATCTACCGCATATGTCGGAGGAAGATGAAGCTGCCTTGGTGCCAAAGCAGGTGTCCCTAGGGCAAACTGAAGACTAATAAACAAAATCACTGCTGCCCCAATTAACCCAATATAGGGACGCGGCAAAGCATAACTAAATTTCACCCCAATTTGCGATCCAATCGTTCCACCAACCAATAAAAAGAAAACTAAGACAATATCAATCACGGGACTGTGAATCGCATGAACAATTGTCACTGCAATCGTAATAACAAAGCCTGCCAACAACGATGTTCCATTAACGACTGGCGATGTTCTGCCAATTAAGTAGGTAACGATTGGCATCATAAACAAACTATTTCCGCCTCCAAGTGTAGAGGTCAACAAACCCGTTGCAAATCCAACAGTAAGCGGCACAAGAATGCTCATTTCTGTTCGAGAACGCATAAAAATTTTGTGAAAGGGAAAATAAATCATCCAATGGCGCATCATCACAGTTTTCTTGTTTATCTTCTTTGGCTTAAATAATGTTCTTAAGTTCTGAATAAACATAATCATACCGAGAACACCAAGCACTAGGACGTAGGTATAAGCCATGATTGTGCTGACAGAACCTGTGCTTTGCACCCACTTTAAGATAAAGATTTCAGCAAGTGCACCCAAAATTCCGCCCAACAAGAGATACGCAGCCAAAGACAGGTCAACATCTCGCTGACGCCAATAGCTCAAAAAACCCATTAGATTTGTGCCAACCGCATGGTTGAGCTGTGAAGCAACTGCGACCAGTGGTGGAATTCCAATCATCATTAAAGCAGGTGTAATCACAACGCCACTGCCAATTCCCAGCATTCCAGACACAAAACCACCCAGCAACCCTAACCCGAGCAATAACAAGGGGCTTAAGCTCATATCAGCAATGGGTAAAAATATCTCCATGATTTCCTTTTATTCTTTTCGCCGTTATCAGCTATGTTTTTTTATAACACCAAATTATACATGTATTCGCGCCTCTGCGGAGATGACAACGGGAAGAAGCCGTCATCTCCCTTTTCTCAATTGGCACACTCTAAATCATCACAGCTCTTCATTCTCTAATTGCCACAGCTCAATCTACACATTGATCGCCATTGTCGCTGCACCAGCTGCCATCGTCATTGCACTTACCGTCATCCTAACGAAGGCGGAGATTCAAGCTGTATTTTTCCACCTTGCAGTTGCCTTCGTCAAAGCTTATTACGCTTCCTAATGCCGGGCATTCCGCCCTCATCCACCCCAACTATTATCTCTCATGATTGCACTTTTTAATATATACATTATCTTACCAATTGTGTCATTAATATACCTTCACTTATCATCACTTAAAGCTATCAAATATTGCAGGACCGATGTATTCACAAGTCTTTTCACGCTATTACTTTTAATATTAAATTATACAGTCTTGTTTATTAAGCCCTAATCTTACTAAGCGAGTGTGACATTAATATACACACTCCATTTTTCTTGTCACAATTGGAAGCATTTTAAAGCTTGCAACAAAAGGTGATAATTGTTAGAAAGACAACTTAAGATGCTTAATAAAAAAAATAGCACCATTAAAGTTTTGTTAACTTTGTTATTGCTATAGTGAGAATGTAGAAAACACACTGTTTAAAATTAAGTGTAATAATTATTTTTAGGAGAAAATAAGATGAATATAATTAAGAATCTAGCAGTTGCAGCACTGCTAACAACGTCAATCAGCTGTGCAATGGCTGCTGGTACTGACTTTTTTGACGGGAAAGACAACAAAACTGTCCTTAAATTTAGCTGGAGTGACATTGAAACTTCAACTACTGGCAAAGCAAAACTTCTAAAGGAAAAATTGGCTGAAGTAGGACTTGATACTGCAATGCAATTAGACCCTACAAAAGAAGTAGAAGTTCCTGGAGTTACATTAAAAGCATTAAAAAACAAAACTGATTTTAATAGCACTCTATCAGTTAGTGGCGTTGACCTAGTTAAAGTAATTGGCTCACACTTTGAAACGCCAGAACAAGCAGCTGCCAGACAAGCAGCAACTTTAAAAGCTATTGTAGCTCCACTTCATGAGAGAGATGCTTTCGGAAGAAGAGTAGTCGATAGTGGAAGTGGAAGTCATGTACCAGTAGCTGGTAAATTCACAGTCCCTGGTTCTGGTCACGCATTTGATGAAGCTGATTTTGATGCTGTAAAAGATAGTACAGCTTTGAAAGCTCTACAGGCTAAGATTGATGCTGCAAACGCGGCTGCTGCAGGTCGCGATAAAGCTGCTCAACTTAAAGCTGCTAGAGATAATGCAATAGCAATAGCACTACAGCATGAAGCTGATCTAAAAGCTGCTAACGCTAAATTAGCAGCAGGAAGCCTTCCAGCTACTTTTGTTAGTGAATTGGTTGCTCTAACTAATGGTGATGTTGATTCAGGAGATATAACAGCTACAGCTACTCCAATAGAGCAAGCTAAAGAAGTTGTAACTGCTCTCGTGGATATTGTGAAACTATCTAGAGATGCTGCTGCTAAAGCTTCAGCTGCAACTGGAACATTCACACAAACAGACCTTGATAAAGCTATAGCTACTGCTAAAGCATCTGCAACTGTAAGTGGATTCACACAAGCAGAACTTGATAAAGCTATACATGATGCTAAGAGAGAGGGCGCAACTGCTGCTCATGCAGCAATGTCTTCATCAACTTCAGGCATGCCAGCATTAACAACGACTGACCTTGATGGTCTATTTGGAACACGTCTGCCAACTCCTCCATCATCTCGCCATGGTTCTCCAGCTCGTAGCAGAACAGGCTCTGGCGCTGCTGCAGGTACAGTTGAATATTATGGTAGCTTTGCAGAAGCTAAGGCTGCAGGACTAACTGGAGCAGATTTAAAAAACTGGGCAACAATTGCTAAATAACCCCAGCTTTTAAATCCTTTAGAAGCTAAAATTAAGGCTCTGGACCAAAAGGTTCAGAGCCTTTTTTTTTATGCTTGAGGAGAGAAAACAGTTTAAGGAGAAAGAGCAGTGCCGTAGGTACATGCTGCTGTTTTTGTATTTTTTAAGATCCTGGAATCAAGCCCCAGGATGACAACTGAGAGAGTGGAATGCCAGTGATGGTAACAAAATTAGAAGATATGAAGCAGAACGATTAACTCCGTCTTGATCTTATCCTGGTGCTTGATTCCAGGATCTCAAAAAAGCACAGTTAAGAGCACATCTAACAGCTCACCCAATTGAAGCCAAATCACTACAAAGTTGCTTAACGTCTTTAACTCTGGCTTTCAGACTAGACCATTCACGCATAAAAACTAATTTATGATCAGGACGGATTTTGGCACCACGCCCTGGCATCTGCAAATAGCGAATCAGGGCAGTTGGGTTTGCGAATTGATTTTCTCTAAAGGTAATAACCACACCCTTCGGACCAACATCAAGTTTTTCAATGCCTGCCTTTCGGCACAGCCCTTTAATTTCAATAACTTCAAAAAGATTAGAAACCTCACTTGGCAAGGGCCCAAAACGATCAATCATCTCTGCTGCTATTTGGTCAATTTCACTTCGTTCAACAAGATTCGCAATGCGCCGATATAACCCCAGACGCAAATTTAAATCACTTACATAGACTTCAGGAATTAAAACCGGCGTTCCAAGATTAATCTGCGGCACCCAGTCAAAACTCTGTGTTTTTTTATCGTCACTCTGCTCTAGCCTTGCCATCAAAATTGCTTCTTGCAGCAAATGCTGATAAAGCTCAACACCAACTTCGCGGATATGACCGGATTGTTCTTCACCAACAATATTGCCAGCACCGCGGATATCCATATCATGGCTCGCTAGTGTAAATCCGGCACCTAAGGTGTCCAAGCTTTGCATGACCTCTAATCGCCTTTGCGCCTGCGGAGGAACTTGTTCACCCATCGTAAAATAGGCATAACCTTGTGCCTTGGATCGACCGACGCGCCCGCGCAATTGATAAAGCTGGGACAAACCAAACAAGTCAGCACGATGAATAATTAATGTATTTGCAGATGCAATATCAATTCCTGATTCAATAATATTGGTCGACAGCAACAGATCAAATTCTCGATCATAAAAAGCCGTCATCACTTCTTCCAGTTGAGTCGCCGGCATTTGCCCATGTGCCATTGTTATGCGAATTTCAGGCACCAGTTTATGCAGCTGTTCGACAAGCTCTGTTAAATCAGAAATACGCGGTGCCACATAATAAATTTGACCACCCCTGTAGTATTCACGCAAAATTGCCTCGCGCAAGACCACACCATCGTATGGCATCACAAAGGTTCGAACAGCCAATCGATCGACTGGCGGCGTTGTAATCAAACTCATTTCCCGAACACCCGATAAGGCTAATTGCAGTGTGCGCGGAATTGGGGTCGCGGTTAGGGTTAAGACATGAACATCTGATCGTAATTTTTTGATTTTTTCCTTTTGCTTCACGCCAAAGTGCTGTTCTTCATCAACAACCAACAGACCCAAATCAGCAAACTTAATTTTATCAGACAGAAGTGCCTGCGTTGCGATAACGATATTCGTTTTACCTGATTCTAAGTCTGCTCGAACCTGATCTGCCTCTTTTGCTTTCACAAGGCGCGACAACTGCGCCACAGAATAAGGCAATCCCTGGAATCGTTTTTGAAATGTTTTGTAATGTTGACGGCATAACAAGGTCGTTGGCACAATAACCGCCACTTGCTTACCCAGAGCCGCTGCAACAAATGCTGCCCGCAAAGCAATCTCTGTTTTGCCAAAACCCACGTCACCACAAATCAGACGATCCATTGGTTTGCCTGATGCTAAATCTTCCAAAGTTTCATCAATTGCCCGCAGTTGATCATCTGTCTCTGCATAGGGAAAGCCTGCGCAAAACTCTTCATATTCTTTTGCAATGTGCTCTTTTTCGAAAATCTGTCCTTCGTGTAAGGCACGTTCAGCAGCTAATCGAATTAAATAATCAGCCACTTCACGAATTCTTTTCTTAACGGTTGCTTTGCGCAGCTGCCAAGAACTAGATCCTAATCGATCTAGCGCAGCAACTCCCGCGCCATCGCTTCCATAACGGCTAATTGCATCAATGTTTTCAACGGGTAAAAATAATTTAGCCCCCGCATCATAAATCAAACGCAGACAATCATGCAGGGCCTCATTCACAGTTAGCGTAACCAGACCGTCATACCGCGCAATTCCATGCTCACGATGAACAACCAGATCACTAATAGAAAGTTGTTCCTGGAAAAAATGATCTGCTTTGCGGCGTGCACTTACCTTACGGCTAACACGGTCCCCTAAAATATCCTGCTCGCTAATTACCACCATTTCTGGTGTTTCAAAACCATGATCTAAGGGATAGACTAACGAGAATAAACCTTTTGCGGCGGAATGAGGCCAGTTTGCCACAGGCAGAAGTTGTGTAACTCCATGCTCACGCAGAACACCATCTAACCGATGCCGTGCCCCCTCACTAGAAGCTGCGATAATTACCTGTTTTCCTTGGACCAAGTAATCCTGAATTTTCTGTCGCACAACATCAAAAACATTGAGATTCTGAGCGCGCGCTGTACTAAATTCTGGGCCTAATCGACCTTGCCAGTCTTCCCCACCTGGCACAGAAAATGGAGATAAAGCAATGGCTTCTTTTGCAACAGTCTGCCACTCTTTCTCTGTCCAGTAGAGTAATTCCGGAGACAACGGATTATACTTCGGAGACTTATCACCCGGAATAGATTGTAACCGCGCCATATAGTATTCACGAATTAATTCCTGCCGTGATAATACCGCCTCGTTCGCCTGATCATCTAAAATAAGGAGTGAATCACCCGCATAATCTAAAAGACTTTCGCAATGTTCAAAGAACAAAGGCAACCAATGCTCCATCCCTGAATATTTGCGTCCATTGGTAATTGATTCATAAAAATTATCGTGATAATTCCCTTTCAGAACTGAGCTGAAAGTCTCACGATAACCTGTGCGAAACCGTGGAATTGTATCTTCATTCAAGCAAACTTCACTAACGGGCGTTAGTGCGGTCTCTGTAATCGGCTGCAGAGTTTTCTGACTCAAAGCTTCAAATTCACGCATGCCTTCAATATCATCACCAAAGAAATCTATGCGAATGGGATTCAGAGCACCCGCCGGAAATAAATCAACGAGACTCCCCCGCAGAGCGTACTCTCCTGCCTCATAGACAGTTTCCGCTCGCACATAACCTTTATCGCTTAAAAACTGCAATAATTTCGAGCGCGGGACATTCATCCCAACTTTTAATGAAAATGATTCGCCAAAAAGCGAAAGACGCGGCGGCAACCGTTGTATCAACGCACTCGCAGATGTCAGGATGCAAACCGGCCCATCCAAGAGAGTTGTTAATGTTTTTAACCTTTGATTGATTACATCTAAACCTGGTGATACTCGATCATAGGGAAGACAATCCCAAGCGGGAAATTTCAAAACTTTAAGTTCAGGCGCAATTATCCTCAGCTGCTCATAAATCTCTTCAATTCGATCGTCTGTTGCGGCCACAAAAATGAAGGGACGTTTGTTTTGCTCATATATTTTTTTAAGAACAAACGGTTGATACCCAGCTGGAATGCCGCCATAAAGAGTCGTCATTTGTGAAATTTCCGAATCATCTGAATAAGCTCATGATTTTTATCATCAGGGACTGGCTCTTGGTTTGTTATCCAAGATAGCAAATCAAGTTCTTGTTCATTTAAAAGCTCATCGTAAGCCTTTAGCTCAGGCTCTGTCATGTGCGGCACATGCATCTCCGCAAATGGACCCAATAAAAGATCCAGTTCACGCATTCCACGATGCCAGCTTTGATAAATTAACCGATTTGTTAGGCCCACAGATATTCAGTAATTTTAAGAATCATAGGTCAAGATATTGAGGCTTTATGTCCTTTTTTTCAACTGATTTTATTAAGAGTTTTCGCATAAAATAAAAAGCAAGAATCCTATTGAGCAATTGCCTGCAATCAAGATAAAATGCCTGATGTTACGCACTTTACTTCAAGACATCACAGCTCTTAAAGGCGTAGGAGCCAAGCGCCGGCCTTTCTATGCAAAATTAATGGGCAGCCAAGTTGTCGATGCCCTCTGGCATTTACCAACGCAAATTGAAAAACGCCAAGCTGTCACCTCAATGAATGAAGCAAAACCTGGCCAGCTTGCAACCATCGTAGTTGAGATTGTCAGTCATCATCCATCAGAGAGAAGCCGTAGGCCATACCGCATTGTGTGTACAGATGGCCAGAATATGATCCATCTTGTTTTTTTTAATCCTTACGTTCCGTTTCTTAAACGAATTGCAATCATTGGTGCACAGCGAACTATCAGCGGTAAAGTTGATCGCACAAAATCACATGGTCATGAGATCTGGGAAATGGTTCACCCACATCATATTGGCATGCCTGAAGATTACAGCAAATGGGTGGGGATTGAACCTATCTACGGACTGACAGCTGGCGTCACTCAAAAAATGGTCCAAGAGGTTATTCAAGATGCTCTTTCTTATGTCCCTGATCTTCCTGAATGGCTTGACGAAAAAATGATGGCAGAGCGCACTTGGCCCTCCTTTAACGAAGCATTGAAACAAGCTCATAGCCCTAAATCTTTGACTGATCTTCACCCAACCTCGTCGCCAAAATTACGTCTTTCTTATGATGAAATGTTGGCGCACCAGCTTTCTTTGCGCTTATCTCGCGTTGCTCAACGCAAACAGCCGGGACAATGCTTGAAAGGTACTGGAGAATTTCGCAATAAAATCTTAGAGGCACTTCCCTTCTCTCTCACGTCTTGCCAACAAAAGGCCCTTGTGGATATTAAAGCTGACATGGAACAACCGCACCAAATGCTTCGCCTTTTACAAGGAGATGTTGGCAGCGGTAAAACCCTTGTTGCGCTTTTCTCTATGATACAGGCCATTGAGTCTGGCTATCAAACGGCTCTTCTTGCGCCTACTGAAATTCTGGCGCGGCAACATTTAAAATCAATATCTGCCCAAACAGAAATCGCTGGTATTACCTGCGCAATTCTAACGGGAAGAGAGCAAGGAAAAACCCGAAAAAAGATACTCGAGAATTTAGCCGCTGGTGAAATCCAAATTTTAATTGGCACGCACGCGATCTTTCAAGATCCGGTGGTTTTTCATCGCCTTGGACTTGTTGTCATTGACGAACAACATCGCTTTGGCGTTGAACAGCGCCTAGCACTCAGCCAAAAAGGGGATAATCCTGATATTTTATCAATGACCGCAACACCTATTCCGCGCACATTAATGCTGGCAAATTATGGAGAGATGGACTCTTCAATTCTCACGCAAAAACCGCCTGGTAGACAACCAATCGTCACTAAAGTTCTCTCGTTAACGCGTTTACCAGAAGTGGTCAGTGGACTTGCTCGAGCCATAGAAACAAAAAACAGAATTTACTGGGTCTGCCCTTTGGTGGAAGAATCAGAGGCCTCAGATCTTGCGGCAGCTACCGAACGCTTTGAATATTTATCAAAGCTTTTTACCAACCGAGTTGCACTTATACATGGGAAAATGAAGGGAGCAGAAAAAGACAGTGCCATGGCACAGTTTAGTGAGGGGAGTGTGGATATTTTGGTTGCCACAACCGTTATTGAAGTCGGTGTAGATGTACCTGAAGCAACCATTATGGTGATTGAGCATGCTGAAAGATTTGGTCTTTCTCAGCTGCATCAATTACGTGGCCGCATTGGGCGCGGCAACAAAGACTCAACATGTCTTTTAATGTACGGACAAGACTTAAGCGCTACGTCACGTAAAAGACTAGAGATCATGCGTCAAAGTGAGGATGGTTTTTTAATCGCGGAGGAAGATTTGAAACTGCGCGGTGGCGGGGAAGTTTTAGGCATTCATCAAAGCGGTCTGCCGCGCTTTCATCTGTCTGATCTTGCAGAATCAGATTTTACAGATCTCTACGGCAGCTTATTATCTATGGCCAACAAAGAAGCAAAAGCCATCTGCAAAGAGGACCCCAACCTTTTATCTGAGCGAGGTCAAAAGTTAAAAATCCTATTAGAATTATTCGGTCAGAAAAGAAACGCTGAGTATAAAAGATCAGGATAGGGAATTTAAATTTCCTGATTCGATGATTAAGGCTTTGTTTTTTCTGGATGGCCACGTCCTATGGACTCGCCCATCCAGTTAAATAACATCTAAAACAACTTGCGTTAACTATTGCCACAATTATTTTCTTTAGCTTACTTCGTATTGTGATCAAACCCTTCACCCAAAGGTCTTGCGCTCAATCATTGCAGCGACAGTTGAATCTTTATCTTTACTGCCTCTGGATGAACCAAATTCAAAGGCATAGGCATCCTTTAAACAAGCGCCAAAAATCCCTGCAACGGTTGAGATAATCCCAACTGCTTCACCTGGTAAATGTTGATTGTAATACACTAAAGAGGCCAGACACGTAACAAGACCTGAGGCAGCGGCCACCACCATAACGTCAGCCCGATTGTTAGTTTTCCCAGCAGCTGCCAATGCAACATCTCGCTGTCTAGCACTTTGCCGATCTTGCAGATATATTCCCTCCAACTCAACCTCTATCTTTAAAATAGCCTTTTGAAATTCAGCCAATAAATTCGGATCACTCGCTAACGATTTCAACGACTCTAAATCGTCGATCGATCCTGTAACTTGCTTTGCAATATCCACAACCTTTTGCGCAATTTCTCGTGCTTGATTTCCTCCAAGCCAACGCGAAATAATAGGTGCAAATTCCGCTAATCCTAACGCTGTTGCCATAACTGGAAACGCCATCGTAATCTCCTTTAAATGATATTGTAAAAAATATGGCGACCAATCTGAAAGCATGGCTTTTGTCCATTGCTCCAGCGCGGCGATAAACCAACAGCATGATAATGATTCGCGCCTCCCGTCAAATCTGGCCATTCGTCGAATGCAACTTGCTCGGCAACCTTCACACAGTGCGCAAAAACAGCATCAGAAATAAATGGCTCTCTGAGCAAAGAAAAATTCGGATCATTTTTATTCCAACAAGAAAACTGCCAAGGCTTCATGCAGACTCCTGTGACAGAATCTCCAAACCAAGTCCTTTGATTGAACCGATTCATAACAACGTTTGCAATCGCAATCAAAGATGCGATTCCACCATCAGCCCTGAAGTATTCACCCCGTGCTTCGCCATAAATTGTACGAGCCAAAACATCGATATCACAATCTTCAATCATAAGGATTCTCCTTTCACAACAACCTTCCAAAACTCTGACTCAAACGCATGACCACTCATATGTGCCTTCATACATGCAAAAGAATCTTTATCCAAAATCACCCAATCTCCAATTGCATAAGGTGTATTTTCTTGCCAGTCTCCGCGTGGACGAGGCAAACATTTTGGCAAAATAAACGGCCCCCATGTAGTTCCAAAAGTTCCTGTTATAACGATCTGATCACCCTCTTGAATGATGGATCGAATCCCCTCTGCCATAATTGGCTTTGTCTCAAGCTGTTGCACTCTTTGATCAAGCTCAGAAAAATTTCCATCCACCTCCTCAGCAGTTAAAGGGATTCCTTTTTCATGACGATAAATAATTGGCATTCACTTCATCCTTTCTTAAAATAAATATCGATTGCTGAATTGTTTTGAGTGATTTGGTAGGAGCGGTAAAATTGTCCCACTCCCTCTCCTTCTTCATCAACTCCATAGTTCAAAGAGATCTGTGCCGCTCCCGCTTCAATCAACTCTTCTAAGTTTTTGACACTCACTGAATCAACGAAAGTTGCACCGGGTCTTACTCGATTTCCCCGACTCAGATGCACGCCTGTATTTGGAGGGTTGCGCGTAATAGTAAATAAAATTTGTTCAATTTGGTGCAGGTCACAACCTTCTCGGTAATAACCACCATACCCCCAAACAGGATTTGCATTAAGGATTCCAGGCGGTGTTATCATGAGCGCATCTTCATTTTCCACTGACATCGCAGAAAGTTTTTTAACGCCTATTTGACTAACAAAACTCATCTCAAAAATCAGATTCTCTTGTCCCAAAACAAGATCAAAACTATCTAGGTTTAAAAGACAAAATTGCTTATCTTTCTCTTGTTCAATAAGACCAGAAAAAACTAACTGAACCGCCTGGAATTGACTGTTTACACCCAGCTCATCAGATACCTCATATAACGACAAATATTTCAAAGCTTTGCCATCGCGCTCATAAACTACATGCGCTGTTTTATCCGTTATCAGAATAGGAAGCAGCTGAGCGCGCAAACGCACAACTTCTGGCAACGTCGGCACAAAATTTTCCTCTGGCACATACTCACCATTAGCTAAATCAAAAACCGGTAAGTGCGTGTTCACCGTTTCCGTCGTTGGCGCAACATATCCCTTTGGTTACGGTTTCACTTGAATCGAATTTAATCCACGATCAAAACTCATGATGTTTCTCCTGCTAAATTAATTTGCACGGGCACAGACCATCCCTTCAGAATCTCCACATTAATCTGCCGTTCAGCCACTTCTCGTGTGCGCAAATCAAGCAGATCCAAAGCCAGTGTTGTCGGAGTTTCTGCTAGGCTCAAATTCTCTCTAATAGGATATTGATTTGCCGCTAAATAATCGCATTGTTTAGCGGCATCGAATCGAACCGCCACATCCTTAACGAAATCATGGATAGTTAAGTTTTGCGGATACGCAACACCTGAAATAGGGGCCTGATTTTTCTCATATTGATAAATAATTCCAGAGGGAGTTTGAAAAATGTCGGTACTTAAACAATAATCATCCTGCGCATACGACTCCTCTTTTCTAACTTCATGATTGATTGTTGTAGCGCCAACAGCGATAGCCAATTTCACCCAACCAATAGACTTCAATCCGTCTTTACTCAATCGGTAAGAAACTACTTTCCCTTTGACTAATCCGCCAGGAATCACCACCCCTTTCAAGACAACATCATGATCTGTGGTTAACTGCAAAATAGAATGGAAAGGCACCTCAAACTCAATTTCAACGCATCTTGAACTCCCTGCAAGATACGATTTTGCCACCTCAATTGCATGATCGATTGCCATTCGTCCGCGTTTAGTATTAAAAAAATTGGAACGATGTGAGTCCCCAATTGCCTGTAAGTGAAGATTTAGTTTCTTTTCTTTACGGTGAGTTCCCACACTTAACTGATGATTTTGAGGCAAACAAAAACTCATAATCTCACGGCGTTTTTGCCGATATGACCACCCGAGTAACAATCGCGCTTTCAACCATGAGCGTTTTAAACGAATCGCTTCTGGTTCTGATGTTTGAGTATTCACTCGCCATAACGGCCCCGTCACTGTTGGGTAACTATTTAAGATTCCTGTTTTAGGCGGATTAATCTCTGTAATATGGCTCTTGACAATCTGATAACCACTCCGTCCACCACTAATCTTCTGGCCTTCTTTAGGCCAACGATTTTTAAAATCAGCAGGCGTTAAAGTATTGATCATTCCACCTGAAAAATGCCTCGCAATTTTATGAGAAACATCAATATGCCCTTCCGCCTTTTGCGTCCATTCAGCAATTACATTCACTGTAATTTCACTTAAAGGTGTTTCACCTAAAGTTACCTTTAGACTGTCTTTCAAGATTTCATTCGATAAATCCCAAGTCTTCCTTCCCAAAAAAAGATTTGAAAGACTAAGTTCTCCCGTTATTCGATCCCAATAATACAACTCACTCCACGCATCCAGAAACTCAATTGCATCATGCTTGCCATCCAAACTGTGCACAAACAGCTCATCCCAATAAGGATGCACCCTCAAACTCTCTTGCAATTTCTCCAACTGCTCTCTTGATTGATCCGGCTCAGCTGAAAATTCCAAGAGCACACTTTCGTCATTCATAATTTTTGGAAAAAAAACCAACTTTCCTTTAAAAATCAGCTGAATCTCTCCCTCCTCATTTTGGCACGAGATAAAGGCATAACGTTGATCAGTTGGAGGAAGCTCTTGCTTCAATACAGTTAACTGCGCCAACGCAACTTCACCTTCCTTTTGGCTAATATTAAGTTTAAAAATCTGCAGATCTTCACGTGCATGCGCACCGGGATCAAAAACTTCATCTTTTTTGACCCAAGAAAAATAGGTATTCATTATTACTCCTCAAGTTTTCCTCGACATTTTTGGTGAAATTAGAGTACAGATAGGGAAATCATTTTTAAGGTGTGTTTAATACATGAGCCCTTCACAAACCGTTGCAGGACGTATCTGTACTTCTTTGAATTCAATCGCTTGTTTACGGTGGTTTATGTCAAAAGGCTACGCACAGGGTGTGTTTTGGGCCGTAATGATTTCATTGGTCAGCGTCAGCAATGATGTTCTGATGCGATTTTTAGGGGAACGTCTGCACGTTGTAGAAATCGTTTTCTTTCGCTTCCTTTTCAGCATGATTACTGTTCTGCCTCTTATGGCTTCACGCGGTTCCGCTCTTTTCAAAACAGCACAACCAGGAATGCATGTTTTAAGAGCAATCCTCGGTGTTGGTGCTATTGGCGCGTGTTGTTATTCTGTTAATGTCATGCCTCTGTCTGAAAACACCACGATCATGTTTGCAGAGCCCCTCTTTTTCCTACCGCTTGCAGTTATTATGCTGCGCGAAAAAGTTGATGCCTCTCGTTGGCTTGCCACAATGATTGGGTTCGTAGGCTTAATGATCATTCTAAGGCCTGGTACGGATGCGTTCCGCCTAGTTGCAATGGTCCCTGTTACCGCTGCTATCTTGTTTGCATTTTTAAACATCATGGCAAAGAAAATGGTCAGTGATGAGCATTCTTTAACAATGCTTTTTTACTTTGGTCTTGGAACAACAGCTGTTGCTGCCGTTCCCCTTTTCTTTATCTGGGAAACTCCAACTCTGTCAGAGCTTTTGTTGCTGGTTATGTTGGGCGTTGGCGCAAACTTAATTCAGGTTTGCTTGTTCAGAGCATTTTCGGCAACAGATGCCTCTGCTCTTGCCCCATTCCGTTATGTTGAATTTATTTTCTCTGCTCTATTCGGCTTTGTGTTGTTTAGTCAAATCCCAACCATCTGGACCTTTGGCGGAGCTGCTCTGATTATCGTCAGCACGTTTTACATCACAATCGTTGAAACCCAGAAAGAAAAACGTAAGTAGTCAAATTTCCTCTAACTCCAACCGCCATCCAGTCTTAAGTCCCCATTCATGGGTGGTAAGGGAATATGTGATGACACGCATCATCAACCATGGTCGATATGTTATAAAACATTCTCCATCGGTTGGCGTTGCAAAAGGCATAAGATCAACAGACTGACCAACAATCTGACGAATAGCTATTGATTGCTGGTTGCTGTCGACTGCCCCGACTGATCCTTCGATAGCCTCACGCTCTAAGGTAACCGTCTCTTCCCCATTCACCTTCTGCCATAGACGTTGAATACACCCAACACGCACTAAGCTTCCCGGCATTAATCCTTGTGTTGCTAAACTTGTTTTATCTTCACACGTAATGATTGATCGATACTTAAGCTCATGCCCCAGATGCAAAAGCACTCCGTTAATTATTCTGCGAAACGTTCCATTATTTATCGGCATTAATTCCTGCACGCATCCCCGCGCCGATAAAGGAGGTAATCCACCCACACTTAATATTAAATCTGTTTCCATGTTACCCCCCTTTAATTACTTAACCAACGCGGCAAACCCACAATCCTTCCGAGATTAATTTGACGAATTTGCTCCGTTAAAGACTCAATCAAATCCTCCTCTTCCTTTTCGTTTTCCGTGTCAATTTCTGATACGTTCATTTTAATCTCCTTAAAAATATTTACTTTTAATAAAATTTATTGTAAAAATATCCGATTAAAAGGCACCCCCGTAAGATGAAAAAACTCAAAAAATTAATTGGCATTTCACTTTGCCTTATAACGTCAGTATTTGCTGCTGAGGAACTGAAAGAAGATCCTGCAGAGATTGTTATAATTGGGAAAAGAAAACTGATTCATCAGATTTATACAGAAAGCCCATCTGATACAGAAGGCTCATCTGACCAAGAAGACAGAAACATTGGTACAGAACCTCCAATATTTACAAACATCCCTCCAAAAGAATTTTATGAACCAGGCTTAATGTCTTCAGTAAAAAGAAATTGCACAGAATACAGGCCATCCATAAAAACGCCTGAGACAGAATCAGATGAAGAGGAAATTGTAGATTCAGCCCCAAAATCTTCTTAAAAAACTCTCATTACACGTATTGTAAAAATAAAAACCACACTTATATCGATGAATATAAACAATTATTCAAAGAGTAAATCAAGAATGAAATTTTTTACAACACTATGCTTCCTTATGATTCAGACGACAGTTTCAAGTTTTGCTCAAGAAAATGAGTTTGATATATCAGCAGCACCGCCACTAAAAAAAAGCCTGGACCCTCAATTTACTTCTCAAAGAAATTCTCAGCGCGGTATTATAGACATAACAAACCAAAGCTTAACCAAAGCACATCAGCATACCCTCAATGAAAGAATAGCTAGAGAAAAAAAATCTGAAGCAATGCGTATAAGAACCCAACAATTAATATCATAATAAAAGTGAGCATCTTGAGGAGTGACAACTCCTCTATCTTCTCTGTACTCGCCCCAAGGATCTCCTCAAACAGTTAAAAGCAACCGAGTGAGCAAAATAATTATAAAAATCACATATTGACGGATGGGTTAAGAACGATTTAAATAAAATTTGTCTTAAAATTATTTAATTAAAGGTCGCCTTAATGAAAAAAATTGCAAAAATAATTGCCATCTCTCTTTGCTTAGCAACAACAACTTTCGCTGTGGAAAGTGATGTCGAATCCATAGAAGAAGGCACTTCCGATTCAAGAGCAGTATTAGCCTCTGTACAAAATGCCATACAAGCACTACAAGATCTAAATCCAGAAATGTTACAAGATCTGGCACGCCAAAAACCAGGAAACATCGGTTTAACTACTCTCTGCTCTTCACTTTGCCAAACTCTTACTACGTTACAGGAAGATGCTGACAATTTCAGCACAGGTCTTTCAGCGTTCGCGGAAATACTCGTTGATTTACCCGATAGCGAAGAAGAAGCTGTTGACCCAATGGCTGCTAGCTTTGTCGCAAATTTTGATTTAATGACATCAGCCCCTAGTAAACTCGCAAGGTCAGACTCACAACAAGACGGGAATGATGCAAGTATTGAAGAAGAAAACGATTAATTTTAGTCACGATTTTCTATAAAATTTATCCTGGGGTTTATGCCTCAGGATAAATCCCAACACAGAATTAAGAAAGATCAGAGTTAAGAAAGATCAGAGTTAAGCTTGATAAATTGTATTGCCTATTCTTTGTGTTGACGAATGACTCTGTCTTGTTTTAATTAAAATCTATCATAAAATTTTTCGAAACAAGGCCCCACAAAATGAGCCGAATAATACAAGCAATAATTATTGCTCTCTATTTCTCTCCAGCAAGTTTTTCTATGGATGTTTTTGGGTTTGGTGAAGAAGAAGATGACGTACCTCCACTCTGTATATTACAAAATATTCTTGCTCCAATTGCTCATATAGATACGCAAATATTCCTAGATCTTGCAGATCAACATAAGGGAACAAAGACAGCTGAACTATGCACGGGGGTCTGCCCTAAAATCGAAGCATTAAAAACACAGTATCATTCTATCGCAAAGCTCCTAGATACATCAGCAGATGAGATTTTTGGTCCAATGGACCTGCACCAAATAATAGATAATCTTCAATCAATCAATGAAATAAATATTAATGAATTCGAATTACTTTTAGCTCACCTTGGAAAACTGAAAAAAAGCAATCTTTCAATTTTAAAAGATTTACAAGAATTATTAGGCATCCTCTTCCCTATAGCACGAGAAAGAGCAGAATCTTCTCTCATCGCTATTGGCAATTCAGTAACCCAAGTATCGCCCCAAGAACCAGAGTTGTATGTAGGTAGCTATCGCGAACCCCGTAGATCACTCTTGGATTCTCCTAGTTTTCCCTAAACCCTCCCTCTCGAACCAACACCTGATAATACCTGTTGCACCACACACGGATTCCAACTATACAGATCACTGACAATATTTTTTTAATAAAAATAATAACAAAACATAAAATAAAAAGGTGCCCCCCCTAAATGAAAAAAGTATATCAATTACTTGCGATCTCTCTATGCCTAGCAACACCAAGTTTCTCTAGCGACCTCACCTCAGCTATTGCTAACTATGACGATGAAACATTTAGCAGCCATGTTATTTATCCTATTAATAAAGCTCTCAAAGATCTAGAAAGTAATATTATTATAGATCCAAAGCCATTCACAGATATTGCAAGATTATTTGAAGAATATTCTGAAGTAACAAAAATATGCCAAGATATAGAAACAGCGATTAATAGCGTAGACAACCAAAGTTTTTTAATTAAAGAAAAAATAACAGAATTAAAAAAGTTGTTTACGGCTCGTTAATAACTTAGACAAAATATCTGTTAATATAATTGCGCTATAATTTAATTATCAAAATAAAGATAATTAACATCATCACGGGGATAATTAGCAGATATTTTAACAAAATAAAAAGGTACATCCCAAATGAAAAAAGTATATCAATTACTTGCAATATTCCTATGCCTAGCAACACCAAGTTTCTCTAGCACTGACGGTAAATTCTCCGAGAGTGATGTGGATCCAACAATTTGTAATCGTATGTACTACGGCATCGCAAAATGTATTCATGAAATTCCCTATCTAGATTCAGAACCATTGAGAACTTATGCCGTTCAACATCCAGAATATAACAATATTATCCAAATAATATGTGATAAAATTATGAATGTGAAAGAGTTAAATACTTTTCTTTTAGAAAAATTAAGAACATTCAACCCAGCAGAAATGGACATATTTCAAAAACAGATATTTAAATCTAAGAATGGTATTCATGAGACTTTTATTCTCAGAACTGATTCTGAGAAAACACCTGGGGGCCTGTATTATATAACTGCAAAAAAACTCCAACGAGCTTCAAACGGATTAACTCCAGAAATATTAGAAAAGCGCGTGGGACAACATCATTTTTTAGATTTCCAATCGTACCGAGATATATGCATAGCGATGGAGGATTTAAAAACTAAATGTATTTCTCTGATGGAAGACTTGGACCATTTTAAAGATGGTACTTTCCACATAAATAATTTACTTCAGGCGATGTCGATTGAATCTTCTGATAAGTATTAATACAAAAAAAGCTAGCTTCGGTTAGCTTTTCTTTTATCCTCGAATCAGTGCCTGATAATACTGTTGTACCGCACGTGGACTCTGATTATTGGGCATATCGATGATACTGCCTTCCAGACGCATAATTGCTTCTTTACCATCTTTGAGTAGAATTTTTTTGCCATCAATTGCTTTTTCAACAAGACTTGCCATTTCAATAGATTCTCTGCCACCGATGTTTTCACTGAGCATTGATGCCTTTAATTTCAAACGCCCAAAAACACCCGTTGGCACCAGCATCATATTTGTCCAAATCTCCTCAATTTCTAAAACAATCGCAGGATACTTAGACCCGGGTGGAGTATTAAGATGAATATGACCATGGAGTCCCTTATCTTGGATAACTGACGCCTCTTGTAGCACTGAGCGCAGCGCACCCAAAATTCCAAAATCTACCATAATGTTCATCCTTCCTTTTCAAAAGCCAGAAACTCAACCCACGCTTTTTTCGCATCTATTAAGGGGCGAGTCGCTAAATATAATGTTCTATTTCCCCAGCGTAATCTGTTCCCATATGCATGTAAAGCATTTCTGTTAGTCATTTTTCGCATAACTACACGAAATTTAGAGTTATCCACAGATTTTTTTATCGAATTCCATTCTGGCTCTTTTGTGGGCAACGAAGTAATTTCAGCCCAAACTTCCATCAAATCCTGCCAAGATTCTTGATATTCCCCACTTTCATCCTCAACAACCTTGCGTCTTTGCAAGACAATCCGCTCGCTTAAATTTGCAATACGACATCTCATTACGGCAACCTCATAATTCTGTAAGGCTGCAATAAAGATTGAAACATCGTATTTTCGGCAAGATTAGTCGTGCCTCGATTCTCGTATAAGTCCGTGATCGATAACAAAACAGCATGACGAATAGCTGATGGCACATTTTTTGGATAATTCCCGTAACCTGCTTGATAAATGACTTCTACAGCTTCGTATTGATTTGCCACCTGAACTTGTGGGATTAAACGATTTCCATCCAGAAAATAGCGTTTAATTGGATTTTTACCATTATTTGGCAACAGCGCATTCACAGATAAAATCTCAATTAACGGTGGATACACTAGGTCAATGCGCACTGTCGCTGGTATTTTACTCGTTAAATTTTGCGGCTGTTCCTCAGAACGACACCATAAGGCTTGCCACGTTTGAAACAAAAGAGATCGTCCCAAATATTGCTCCACAACACTCGTTGCCGTTAGAATTAATCCTTCCAGGTATTCATCTTCATAGCTTTGATCAAGGCGCAAATGCGCCTTGACCTCAGCCAAGCTTACCACTGTAATTTCAGGTGCTTTAACTGATGTAATCATTTTCATTAATCCTTTGCAAAACGAACAATTTTAATGGCATCAAAGTTGATAACGTCGCCACCAACCCGCTTTGTTGCATAAAATTCCACATATGGTTTTGCGCTATACGGGTCACGTAGAATGTGCATGCCAGACCGGTCAACAATTTGATATCCCTGATAAAAATTACCAAATGCCATCGATTGACTCGGAACACCTGCCACTAAAGTTGGCATATCTTCTGCAATAACAACAGGATATCCAAGCAGAGTATCTGGTGCTCCAGCCAACAAGCCAGGCTGCCATAAATAATCACCACTAGACTGATCGCGCAAACGTCGCACCGCCGCCATCGCAGAGCGTGACATCATCCAAACTGCACCCGCTAAATACTCAGGTCTCAGGCTGTGACATGTTTCCAAAAGAACATCGCTATCCACAAGCGCACCGTCCTCGCCAGTTGATATTGACTCAAACTTACCCCACTCTCCCTTGCCTAACGCCACAGTTGGATAAGTTAAAAAGCCCTTTGGCTTGCCGTTACCATCGCCATTGATAAAAGCATGATTCTCACTTCTGCACATTTTCTGAGCAATTTTATCTGCCAACCAATGCTCCACATCAAAGCTTGCATCATCCAAAAGCTTTTGACTTGCTCGTGGCTTTGCATAGATTTGATGCACGGAAATACGAAGCTTGCTCAATTCTGGAGTTGATGTTTCAGGACGATCAGCTGTCTCAGCTACCCATCCCACATCTGTTTCTCCCTTATCCAACAAAAGCTCCAATGTATCGGTTGAAATCGTTGTCATTCGCGCTAATGAGCGCATCGGTGAAATGCGACCCACTGTCCCATGAATCATCTCAACCATTGGATGGGGAATCAGATAACCACCACTTGCGTCATTCACACTGGTTAAGGATTTTTGCTCAAAATTCAAAGGCGCTTCTATCCCCTTGCAAACATAATTCATAAAGGCATCTTTAACATTTCGATCTTGCCCAGATACTGACTTTGCCTCACCCGCAATAACAGGACGACGCATTGCTGTTTGCAACTGTTGAAATTTGTTTTCCTGATTGGATTTAAACTCTTGAAATGCACCTTCTAATGCTCCCAAGCTTGCATGAATTGTTTCTATATTTTCTTGTGTATGCATCTTTTTATCCTTTCTAGTTTTCAGTTAATGACATTGCTAAGGATTGAATTCTCCCCAACACCTGATCAATCTCCACACAGCTCTCGATGTCAGATTTTATTGACATAATTTTCGCTTTTGGATTTGCAGCGAAAGTAACGAGAGAGATTTCATGGAGATCAATTTCTTGAAGAATGCGACTATTAGCCTGTGAGTTTTTCACCGCTTTTAAGGTGTTAAATCCTATCGATAGTCCATCTATAACTCGTGATTTTAAGAGGCTATAAGCCTCGCGACCTTGGCGCAGATCTAATAGAAGTCGCCCTTTAACAAAAAGACCGTAACCGTCTTCTCTGATTTCTTCCCAAATGCCGATTGGTGCTTTTGGATCATGTTGCCACAGCATTTTTGGCATCTGACTTCGCGATTCCCAGCGTGATAAAGTGCGCTCAAATGCACCAGGCGCAACCTCTTCTCTTTGATGATCAACAACATCAAAAACGCTTGCGTATCCGCAGAAAATTCCTTCTTCATCGCAAGCCTTAATTTCAAATCCAACATTAATTTTTTCAGTTACCATTTACCTGACTCCTTTCTATACAGTCGTATCCTTGCAATGGCGTGTACCCAACCGCCTGCCTCTTTTCATTTATGGTTAGAAAATCTGCTGCTATAATTTTTGCCCACGCCGCTTCTCGCTTTGGTGCCAGTGCTGGGATTGAATCTGTGTCGTAACTCAGCCTTAAATCATCCTCAAAATAGGGCGCCAACCACAGATTAAATTCCGCCACAAAGAACTCTAAAAGTGGAATAATCGTATCTTCCCAAAGGTGAAATCGTGCTTCTTTATAATTGGCAAAAGTCGCATCACCTGGCACACCAACCAGCATTGGCGGCACTCCATATGCCTGTGCAATCTCGCGCGCTGACAGATTTTTTCCTTCAATAAAATCGAGATCTTTTGGCGAAAGCCCCATTTCCTTCCATTCAAAATCTCCCTCAAGCACCATAACTTTTCCAGCATTTGAGGTTCCCTGGTATGCTTGCTTGACATCTTGACGCAAGCTGTCCCGCTGAGCATCCGTCAGCCCGCCATTATGGGGAGGGGTCTTGACTAATAAAGCACCTGACGGCCTGCCTCCATTCTGCAAAAGCGATAAATTATGCCCAGCCACAGCATTGTGCTGATCAATCGCACCTGCAGCAGCCTCAATAGCACTCATGCCATACCAATCATTCAAAGGATGAAAAGTTTTCAGGTGTAAAACCGATGATTTCCCTGACAAAGAATCAACTGCCAATTGCTTTCGGTGGCCACCAACGGAATATTCATAAGCAAGCGGCACGCCATCACTGCCTGGAATAATTTTCATGCGATCAGGCCTTAAGGGATGTAATTCTTGGGGAATTCCTTGATGATCAAGCACCGCCTCGATATATGTATTTCCCGCTAACAGTAGATATCCAACGACTGCTTCCATAAATGCAGATCCCGCCTGGCGCGGACTTGGGCTATTTAAAAGATTAAGCAAGGGATGTTTTTCAACTTCCTGGTCACTGTTACGCCGATATAAAAGCCAGGGAACACTTGCCAATCCCCGCGCAATTAAATTTACACAGCGGTAAACAATAACGTTTTTCTGATACCCCTCTTCTGCCAGAGAGTCATATCTTTTAGGCGTCCAGACAGGCTGACCTAAAACATTGTAAGCCACAATTGAACCGGTACCACTTGCTTTTTGTTCTAAATCCGGACGCAACGATCCGGACGTCAAGCGTTTAAGCCATGACATCATCATGATGACTCCTTTTATTTATTTGGATTTTTGGGAATGTTTAGTGAATGTGTTTACAATTTATCAAAATTACAGACTCTCCGTCGTCATGGCGAGCACCGTAGGTGCATGGCCATCCAGTTAAATATTAACTTCTATATTCGTTTGAAATGAACATGCTGCTTCTGAATGTTTTTTACCGATTTAATCATTATATTAAAAAGGTAGATAGCATGATTGCCCAGCACTTAAATTAGCGCCGGGGTTTCATGCAGAAAATCACACTGTTTTATTTTTTTTTCGGAGGATAATCTTTTTAGATCATACATTTTATTTAGCAAAAATTTTCGTAAAAATCAAATCAAAAAAGTGGCCTTAATTTTTCATCAGCCTAATTAAGTATCTTTAGCTTGTATTAATTAGTTACTATATATAATAAATGCATTGCTAAACACACAAGCACTTTAGAAAAGACAACAAATCATGAAATACAGTTTTTGGCTCAAAGTCCTATTTATCGCGTTAATACTAAACACGCACACATACGCAAGGAATGTTAGTGCTTTTGTCGATTCACTTGATCTAGTAGATATCGAACGCTGGCAACTGTTTAATCATCAATCACCCGTAAAATCTCTTGATGATAACACACGCACAAAAGAGATTGGTTTAAAAACAAAGCATCTCAACTCAATCTTTCAAGACCCCGCACAAATTGCACCAAATCGGCGATTGGCATCGGACGAAGAAAAAGAGATTCTTGTAAAGATTAGAATGCGTACAGCAGTCATTCACCTACAAGACTCAAAATATTCTCTGGAAAGGCGTGACTTGCAAACTATAGAAAAATCTTTGCAATCTCATTTTTTCAGCCTCTATCAAATAGAGGATCTTGTTCATAGTCGTTTAGATCCGTCGACCATAGATCAGAATATCTTAAGAAAGCATAAAATGTTGGAAGTCCTCTGTGGCATAGATTCAGCCACCTTCAATAGATGGCTCAACGAAGTCCTGGCTGAAAACGCATTTGGTATACACCATCGAATGAAAGAGAGAATTGAAAGACTTGATTCAGCAATTAAAAACATAAAACGAGACCCCACTCAACACAATATTTTGCAATTCGGAGAGGTCGCAACAGTACAAGGAAGCGATCATATTAGAAATAAACTTGTTTTTATCTCAACATATGCAAATGCCAACCCTCGTGATGCTGTTCATATAAAATTACCTAACAGATCTGATGGCAGCGAAGCTTATATTAGTGTTCAAACTCCTGGTTCTATTAAAGATGTATCAGCACCTTTTACAATTCGCGCACACTTTGCCTTTGCTGATAATCTAGATAATTATAGCGAATGGCTCTCTGCTGGAATCACGCATGGGAAAAATACGCATAAAGATGGATCTGAATTTCAAGTCAGAGTAGACCCTTGTTTCGACATAATAATACACAATGATAATGATGGCCTGGGCGGCAAAATTTCACCCGATAATGCACATTTATCAGGCCTGCCTGAGCGCCCTTTAGATGAGGATGAAACATTCTCCTTTGTTTCGGAAATTAATGGCTCAAAACGTGTAAGAACCTTTCATCTCCTTGTCGGTGAAAACTATCGTCATCTCCTATACGATCTAACACAAGGCCGTTTAACATTTGATGATTTTCTGCACAATCTTAACTTTATTCAATCACAAGAAACATTTGGCGAAGCTTTAGAGGCGCTCAAAGCACCAAATATTAGAAAGTATTGGAAAGTCGGGTTTCCTGCAGAATACACACAGTGGGATTATCACCAATGGGAACAGTTCGAGCAAGAAACAATAATGCCAATGCTCAAGGCAAAAAAAATAGAGCGCTTTCAATTAAACCTACATCTTTCTAAAATGATGGCTTATATTGAGGAAAAATAAGAACTTTAAAACCAGCAATATGAAACACCCACAAACTCAGCAAGACCTAGCATCAGCCTATCGCCTATGCGCTATGATGAATATGGATGACTTAACCTATTCCCATATTTCATCGCGCGCTTCTGGTGAAGATGCTTTTTACATCGCGCCTTTTGGCATGCTATTTGAAGAAGTGACGCCAGAATCTTTGCTGAAAGTAAGTTTTACTGGCGAAATTTTGCAGGGCTCTGAATATCAATACAACCTCACAGGCTACGTCCTGCACGGCAGCCTCTATCAATCTCGCCCAGATATTAACTCAGCCTTTCACCTACACACCATTGCCGGCGTTTCAGTTTCTGCCTTAAAAAACGGTCTTCTGCCTCTCAGTCAATGGGCTTTACACTTTTATAACCGTGTCGCCTATCATGACTACAGCTCTCTTCTTTTGGATTACGCCTCACAAACAAAACAGCTGATTGCCGATCTTGAACAAAAAAACATTATGTTTTTACGCAATCATGGAACCTTGACTTGCGGCAAAACAATTCAAGAAGCCTTCTTTTATTCTTATCATCTTGAACAAGCTTGCAAAGTTCAGTGTAAACTCAGCCATATCCCGCATACAGATCTCATAATCCCTTCGCCTGATGTCTGCGCAAAGGCTGTCGAAGACTTACTTTCTTTTGAGTCTGATCTTGGTCAGCGTGACTGGATAGCCCTCACTCGAAAACTAAATAGGCTAAATGTTCGATAGCCATCTAGCCACTTCTTTAGCATAATACGTAATAATGAAATCAGCGCCGGCCCTTTTAATGCTGGTCAGAATTTCCATTGCGGCTTTTTTCTCATCGATCCAGCCTTTTTCTGCAGCAGCTTTAATCATCGAAAATTCACCGCTTGTATGATACGCCGCCAAAGGAATATGCGTATAAGCCTGCTTCACTCGGCAAATCACATCCAGATAGGTGTGCGCTGGTTTCACCATCAACATATCAGCGCCCTCAACCACATCAGCCTCAACTTCTCGAAGGGCCTCAATAGCATTTCCTGAATCCATTTGATATGCACTACGATCTCCAAACTTAGGTGCACCTTCTGTTGCAAGACGAAAGGGGCCATACATCGCCGAAGCATATTTTACTGAATAACTCAAAATAGGAATATGACTAAATCCAGCTTCATCCAATCCATGCCGAATTGCCTTAACCATGCCATCGATCATGCCGCTTGGTGCCACAACATCTGCCCCTGCCCTTGCATGGCTAACCGCTTGCTGTATTAAAAGCTCTAAGGTTGCATCATTATCAAGATAAGCAGCCTGCCCATTTTCCCCACTAATAACTCCACAATGCCCGTGATCCGCATACTGGCAAAAGCATACATCTGTCATAATTAAAAGATGGGGAGCTAATGAGCAGATTTTTTTAATAGCTTTTTGAATAATCCCATCCTCATGGTACCCACCTGTCCCCATCGCATCTTTATGATCCGGAACACCAAAGAGGAGAAGACTGTTAATTCCAAGCGCCGTAATTTCTCTGATTTCTTCTTCTAAGGCGCTTATTGGAATTTGAAAATGACCAGGCATTGAAAGGATTTCTTGTTTCTCTCCTGTTTCATTTTTAATAAAAAGCGGTAAAACGAGGTCATTCAGATTTAACTCTGTTTCCCGAATAAGATCTCTTAAGACAGGGTGTTGCCTCAGTCTGCGCAAACGGAGTGCCGGAAATGTTGCGGTCATTATGTTGTTTCTTTGGATTTAAAAATAATAAGGGCATGAATAGCCAAAGCAATCATCGCCGTAAAAAGATAAGGCAGATCAAAAACAATCCTATTCTTCAATCTCACAGGCTCTTCTTTTGCGTAAATTTGGATAGCCTGCTGACGAAGCTCTTCTACTTTTTCTGGCTTCATTTTTTTAAAACGCTCTCCTCCATAATTTCCATAATTTTCGGCCTGCAAATTATGAGGGAGATTAATCGTGGCTTCAAAACAAGCCATCTTAAAAAAGTCACTAGTAAGGCTTGCTACTTTAAAAACTATATAAATAACAGTTATAAGACATACCAAATAACAGTAGATTAATTTAATATTAGAGCGATTGAGCACAGACATAAAATTTACCATAAGAATAAAGTGAATCCATGAATAATAGTGTAAAAGAAATAACGATCAGCGAGCAAGAGGCAATATACCACTCAACAATCTATGACCGCCCCTCTTGCCTGTTATGGAAGCGATACTTACATTAATTATGAAATTGGCTTGCTATCTCTCTATTTAACGTTTCATAAAGATACGTTAAGTCAAAGTCAGGTTTCTCAAAAAATTGAATTAGCTAAGGATGGTTTGCTACTCGGACTTGAAGATAGTTTTACAGAGAAATTTAGTCGATTCTTAAGACGGGACACTCTTACTTTAAGCCAAGTATTTTTAGCAAAAGAAAAAAAGAAGCAAGAGGAGATAGCGCTATGAAAGCAAAATACGTAGGTATGTTTCTTTTTCTTATTTTCATAAAGGGAGAGATAAGCACTGCAAGTGACTCATGGTTGAGTTCCGATTGGTCAAGCTGCATGCCCTCACCTATTAAAACATTTTTCTCTGCTGACAAAAAAAAACCCGATGATCCTTTCGCAACGCTTCCAAATTGTTTTAAAAGGACCAATTATCTTCCTCAACCCTATTTTTTAGATAATGGGTCAATTTCCGATTTTGATTTATCCCCCGCCCATGTTAAGGAGATGAAAAAACATTGGAAATATCTTCAAAAAGTCATAAATACTCCCGATTCTGATTTTGGAGGAAAAAAAATGATCTTATTATGGATTTACATTGTCAACTTGCAAAAGAAGGATATGCCCCTGTCTTTAGAGGATTATATGAAATTTTCAAAGATGGAAAATATGGCCAAAAACCGAATGGTAAATTAAGAAGTCTTTTTTCTGATTATATAGGCGTAGGGACAATAACGTCTCTGCGAGAAAAGCAAAGAATAAGTAAAAGACTTATGCAAAACTTTATTAATCAAGAAGAGGAAGATTTTGCAGCATATGTCTCAACAATAAGAAATTCCAATGAATCCACAGAAGAATATGAAGATGAAGATTACGTGGACGATTCAGACACAGATGAAAATATGTCTGATGAGGAGGATGCTGCCCAATATTCTGCAGACTCTAAGGAAGTGTTTGATGGTGAATCCAATAGCTCTTCACCTCTTTTCCAAACAGAATTGTCCGGCGTGAGAAATACAGAAAATCCTATTCATGCGCAATCAAAAGCTGCTGGCCTGAGCAAAAGAGAGAGAAAAAAAGAATAAATAATAATAGTAAACTATGAAAAACACCCTAAAAGAAATAACGATCAGCGAGCAAGAGGCAATTGATTTTGGCTTCAATTGGACGCACCCTGATCAGATCTTTGATCAAATACAAAGCGAATGCCAAGAAGTTCGTGAGGTACTAAACGACCCCTCGAAAAGTGACGAGCTTGAAAATGAATTGGGCGACTTAATGCATGCCACAATTTCCCTTTGTGTCTTTACTGGATTGGATCCTGAAACTGCACTTCAAAAAAACTTATTAAAATTCAACAAACGCTTTAATGAGGTTGTCAGGCTTGCCAAACAAGATGGACACACGAATCTTAAAGGTCAAACCAGTGAAATTTTAATGGGCTACTGGAATAAAGCAAAACTTAATGTTGGATGATAAAACAGCAAGATGATAAGTTGCCTTTTTTAAAGAAGGAGATTTCTATGGACCACGAAAACAAAAAAAACATTCCCACAATGATCCCCTACTTAACCGTATGTAATGCCAAAGAATCGATAAGTTTTTATGAAAAAGCGTTTGGCTTTGGTTGGTTAAATGCTGCTGAAGCAGACGAAAATGGCGACATTCAACATGCTGAAATGTCTTACAAAGATATTTTAATTATGTTTGCTCCTGAAGGTGCTTGGGGTGACTTAACCACTAAAGCTCCTATCACTACAGGTACACGCTCTCCAATGAGCCTTTATCTTTACTGTGATGATCTAGAAGCACTTTATCAGCAAGCCATTAAAGCCGGAGCCAAATCAATCAAAGAACCTTTTGATGCCTTTTGGGGTGATCGTGTTTTTCAAGTTTCCGATACTAATGGGTATGAATGGATGTTTGCCAAGTCGCTATAGCTTTTATGAATAAAGAAAGATGATCGCCTGATTAACATCCGATAAACTATACCTATATGTATGAAAATGACTGGTATTTAAGGCAAATGTTTTGAGTGGTTATGCCCATGAATTGGGTATACTAGAGCTTTTAAAAGCGCAGATAGTTCATTCTATCTAAGATTTTTAAAGAGATAATTAATGATCAAAAGATCAACTTAAAAACAGACATTTTAATTCACTACAGCTATATCATCTGCATAAAAACAAATAAGGAGCCAGGGAAATTGCCTGGCTCCTTGTTTTTTTAGCTAAACAATTAAGAAATTAACTATTGCTCAGCATCACCCACTTTAATCGCATTTTTAATGATTTTACCTGCATACCTAACTCTCTTTGGTTCTTTATCTTTGTCAGCGTCTTTCAAATTAGCTGCGTCTAAGTAACCAAATACAACTTTAGATCCTGCTTTTTGCGCATAACGACAAACTTTGCTATCTTTTAACTCCGCACCAGTTAATTTTGCACATTGAGCACTCCAAACACCATAAGCCCAGTCACCGATTTCAGAAAACTTACAATCTGAACACTGTTTTGCCTCATTTTCTGACGCAGTTTTACCATGCTTAAAATCACAAATGTTACAGTCAAATCCTGATGAGTTATCAGTTGCATAAGCTTGGAAACTTGCTACAGACAATACTAAAGCTAATGCTGATATTTTTAATGTCTTTATCATGTGTTGAGTCCTCTTTTATATAAATGAATATTAGATTGCATAATTGAAGATATAATAATTTGGTTAACAATCTGTTAATTTTCCTAAATTAAACTCTGAAATTTTCCTCAAAATTTCGACACCGACTATGTATTTGTCGATCAAAAAAAACGGCGATCAAACTTAACTGATCGCCATTAATATCGCTTAGTAAAAACTAAATGATTTTACTGAACAACATTATTTCCTGCATCAACTACTGCTTTAATTACATCTGGATTAAGCTTACCAATTTCGAAGAAACCTTCACCCATTCCTGAGTAAGCAACCTTACATTTCCTTTTGTTTGCTTCAGGAGTGCCACACTTATGCTTCTCAGCAAAACCCATGAAAAAATCTATAGCTTCACCTGATTGAGGCCCCTCAAGACCTAAACAATAGGCAACAAGCCCGCTTTTTCCATTACCTTTAGCTAGACCTGCGTCACGAGTACAATCATTTGGAGCAAATGCATTTGCTGAGCTCATACCAAGAACCAACAATGAAGCTACGATTAATTTATTCTTTAACATTTCAAAATCCTTTACGGTAAATTTTTAAACAAAGAAACTGGATGAAATTTCAACCAACAGCTTATCAAGATTCAATTTAGCTCAAGACTTGTTAACAAAGAGTTAACTGCATCAATATTTCTTGAAGAATATATACCTGCTATGAATGAAGATACCTGGAATTTAAGGCAGAGATTTTGAGCGGAAATAGAGTTTTTAAAACCGCAGATAGCTCATTCTATCTAAGATTTTAAAAGCGATAATTAATGATCAAAGGATCAACTTAAAAACGGGTGGCTTCATTCATGACAGGTATAGAATAAACGAACTTGCTATATTGGTTAATTTTTTGTTTAATGGCCCTTAGAGAATCACGCCATTGTCATTCTTCCTCCGCGTCGTCATTCCTTTGAGATCGGAGATTCAGGCTGTTCAAAAAAACAAAAGGATAACGTTATGCTGATGATTAAAGTAATAAAAACAATATTAGTTTTATTATTATTTATGGCAATCAAAGTAGAAGCTGCCGCTCCCCTTCCTACAGGACTTAAAATTGAAAGACTCTGGTTAGGGCCAATTGGGGCAAAGTATTCTCCGTTAATCAAAGCCGCCACTGGAAAAGCGAATCCTGATATCAACTGGCGTGATTACTTACGCGATTGCCCCACAGAAGCTGTCTTTGGCACCTGGACTGGAGAAAAAGCATACGGCACCGAACCGGTCACTTTTGTTAACTATGAAAAGTTTTTCAAATCAGGACGAGACTATCTTGTCATCCTCAGCTTCCAAGGCCAAGTTTGGGGTGTCTCTATAATAGATAAGGCGAGCAGAGACTCTGTATCGACTAATGTTGAAACGCCAATGTCTAAATTTCTTGTAGACATCGAGGTCACAAAATATCTTCCTCCATGCGATGAAGAACCACACACACAAATTATTGCCGCCACCGTTAACAACAAACCCTCATCTACTTACGGGAATGATGTTAATGTTATATATTTAAAATTCAAACGATTAGCTTAAAACTACCTGAATGGCTGAAGCTTAGCTGATTGAGTGAGTTTACCTAATTGACCGGGTTCATCATATTTTTTCAGATTGTCCGTGTATATGGCGTATCTATCCCACGCTGTATCCAAGCTTTTCTTAGCACTTAAAAGGCTCTTCATTCCATTGTTACCAGATTTGTCTATATAACTTACATTTTCTTTAGCTCTTAAATAGGTCTCATTGATTTCAAAAATATTATAAATTGAGTCTCTAACTGCCGCCAGATATCCTAGTGCTAAAACTTTATTGCACCCCTTATTGTCTGCCATAAACACTAAACGCTCTAGATTTTTGGATGCAAAAGCCTTCTTAATTTCGTCTATGCACAATTCTTGTTTTATACGTCTTTTCTCACTAGGTGATCTTCCAGGCTCAGCTTGAGAACCTAATTTAGATGATGAGTCATTTTTAAGAAATAAATTTCCTTTAGAACTTCTCTTCTCTGAAGATTCATCCTCACGAACATCTATATTTTCATTTGATGGAGCTCTTAAACCTGTACGCGGAAATAGAACAACAGGAGATGAAGATTGCGAAGAGCCTCTACTCGATACACTAGACGGCAATGAGTCAACGCTAGACGTAGATGAACCTGCTGAAGAGTCTCTCGATTTATCAGACTTAGATGATCCATAAATATCAGGAAATCGACCACTAGCATTCGCAGTGGCTAAACCCAGCATCAACATTAATGTTGAACTTACAAGACATTTCATTTCAATAATCCTTATCTTAATCTATACAAATCAGGATTTCAGATTATCAAAAAATAGTAAAATTTTGGTTAACAAACCTAACTTACATCTTGCCACGGATCTTGCAGCAATTCATCTTCTAAAGCATTTTTTCTTTCAAGCTTAAGAATATGCTGCAGCATCACTTTCTTAAACTTACTCATTGAACGAGTACTAAATCTGTGCCAATACGCTTCAACATCTGTTACATTTCCAGAATTTTTCCTCACACTTTTAGACCTATTGTCCTTCTCACGGCAAAGTTCAACATGAAATGCTCGCCAAACTGGCAGCCCACTATCAAATTCATCCAACATCGGTGCCACATTCAAGCTGGAAGTGCAACACGGAGTAAATTTTCGTTAAAGACCTGAAGAGGAGTTTTCCACATCAGTTTCTTTCTCGGAGTTTCATTGTAGTTTAAAATTGTTTCATCAAAATCTTCTTGCGTCATATCTTTTAAGTTAG
>CANFPP010000017.1 GCA_947449005.1 Holosporales bacterium
CTAACTTAAAAGATATGACGCAAGAAGATTTTGATGAAACAATTTTAAACTACAATGAAACTCCGAGAAAGAAACTGATGTGGAAAACTCCTCTTCAGGTCTTTAACGAAAATTTACTCCGTGTTGCACTTCCAGCTTGAATGTGGCAGTCAAAGATCATAATTTGTGAATTACTTTTTTATCGTGCTATTATGCTGTTTCTCCTGTACTGCACACTCCATGCTTTCAGATGGGGTACATAGCACTCAGGATTATATTAATTTTTCTCGGTCTGAAATATTTGACAGTGTTTGTAGCATTAATGATGTGCAGAGCAATATCTCTCAAACAGGTGTTCTCATAGGCCCAGACATCGTTGCAACGGCTGCACACGGTGTTGCTCATATGATTCCTAGCAACTATCGCCCCAATGGCGATGAAATCTGTGTTATTCCTGTTGAGACTGTCATTGTTGGATTTGGTAGTTATTTTTCTTCTGGCTACACCTACAAGGTTGTTGCAGTTGTTATCGACCCTCGGTACTTACAAAAAGAATATGTTGATCACGGAAAATTTGACATTGCTTTTTTAAGATTAGAAAGGGAAGTGCGAGGCATTAAACCAGCAATCCTATTTGATAAAGCTGAGATTCCCAATGATGCAACTTTAGTTGTTGGAACTTTTGGAACATCAGATTTAACAGAATATGATAACTTTAAACGCGCCTTCATGCTTCTTGAAATGGATATTTACCAGCACAGCAGTAACGATCTAGAAGTATTTTCGCCCGTTAAATCGCTTAGCCTTTCTTCTATATTTTTTAAACCGACAAGAGAGCTACCGAAGGCTCCTTCCTTGCAAGAAAGTGAGAGTGTCGTTCGATCATATGATGCAAATAAAAAATGGCATGAATTAAACAATCCTCCCTATGCTTTAGCATTACCAGGCACAAGCGGAGCGCCTGTCTTTGTTGAGCACATGGTAAATGGTAATATCCAAGAGTATCTTTTTGGAATTGTTACTAGTTTTTCAACATTATCAGATTACACTTTCCACAGCCCGAAAGGGATTAATGAACGTGAGTATATTTTACGTGAAAAACGTGAAAAAATTTATGACCGTTATCAAACAATTTTTGCTTTGTTTTATCAACTTGAAGATAATTATTTAAAAGAAAACTCTAAAAAGCGCTCGTACCATAAAGATCACAACCTCACTGAATTACTGGACAAACTTAAAAGCTATAAAATAGCCCCTATCAAACACAAGACTTCATGGTTGGATAATATTTTTAGCTTCTTGAATAACGTCTTTGGGAACAGAAATCATTAATTGTTCAGCAACCTTAATGTTCAAACAAAGCTCAACAACTTGCGGGAATTCAACAGGTATAGTTGCAGGAACAGCTTGTCCGCGCAGAATCTTTACAATCATGCGACCGGCTTGACGACCAATTTGATATTGATCAGGCCCTAAAGCAGCTAATGCTCCCTTTGACAGCATGTCTGTATCACTCGAAAAAACAGGGATTTTGTGTTCAAATGCTACTTTAAAAATCGCATCAAATGCTGATAAAGCCGTGTTATCATTATTGATAAAGATTGCATCAACTTTCCCAATTAATCCTTGGGTAGCTGCAGAAACTTCACTCGTTTTGCTAGCCGGCATCAAAACAAGATTCATGCCTTTTAATTGTGCTGTCTTTTGCATTAATTCAACTAAACTAACTGAATTTGCTTCGCCTGGATTATAAATAATTCCTATGTTCTTTAAAGAAGGGAGAATCCTTTTAAAAAGATCAAACTGCTGATTCACCTCAACAAAATTAGAAACCCCGCTCACATTGTCGCCAGGAGTCGTTAAATTTGGTATTAGTTTTGCCCCCAGTGGATCTGTTACAGAAGCGAAAACTACGGGAATATTACCCTCAGCCCCTCGTTTGGTAGCTTTAGCTACCGCTTGAGCTGGCATAGTCCCTATCGCAACAATTAGTTTAACATCTTGCCCAACAAGCTTTTGTGCAATTTGTGTTGCCAAAGTGGGATTCCCTTGAGCAGATTCATAAAGCAATTGCATCGTTTTTTCGGGCTTGTATCCTTGACTGAGAAGCTCATCAAGAATTCCTTGCCGCGTTCTATCAAGAGCAGGATGTTCTACAACTTGAATTACGCCAATTGTAGGAATGTTATTTTTAGAAATTGAATTAGATGTTTGCCATTGCCACAATATGATGAGCAATAGAATAGCAGTCACAGGAAAAAAAAATTTAATCAAGTTGCTATATTTATTAGGATTATTCATTATCTTGCGCTACTTTCTCAATTAAACGATCTGCTTTTTTGATTAAATTATCAGGTATGAGAATCCCCATATGTTTGGCAGTATCAAGATTGATAAGCACCTCGATCTTTGCAGGTCTTTCAACAGAAATGTTCTGCAAAGGCTCACCCCGCAGCATTCGCACAACCATCGCTCCCGTTTGTCTGCCCATTTGGTATTGATTATGAGAAATTGTGGCTAAACAGCCTCTTTCTACAGACTCAGGATCTGCAGAAATAACGGGAACTTTATGTTCATTCGTAACTAATAACACACTCTCAAGCGCGGAAATAATTGTATTGTCATTAGTCAAATAGATTGCAGATACTTTGCCAATCAACGATTTCGCAGCCGCCGTTACTTCAATTGTCGTACTTGCACAAGCTTTCAATAATTTTATCTCTCTTTTAGCAAGCGCCTTTTCAATCAGATTAACAAGTATTACGGAATTCGTCTCACCAGAATTATAAATCACCCCAACAGTAGCGCAATTGTTAAGCTGGCTATTCGCCATTAAGATTGCTTTAATTAAGTCTGCTTGCTCTTCAACAGGAGAAAGATCCGAGACACCGGTAATACCCTTTCCTGGCTCTGGAAATTTTGCAATTAACTTGGCTCCGACCGGATCAGAAACACCGGAAAAAATAACAGGAATATTAAGGGCCCTTGCAACAGAATAAACACTTTGAGTAGAAGGTGTCGTTATTGGAACAATCACATCTGGCGCAATACCCGTAAACTTTTGACTAATTTGTGTTGCTGTTGCTAAGCTTCCTTGAGCATTTTGGTAAATAATGTTTAATCGCTTAAAATTACTAGCATTAATTTCATCTTCAATACCTTTGCGAATTTGGTCTAAGGAAGGGTGCGGAGCAATTTGAGTGATTGCAACAACTCTAGGCTTATCGATTTCTAAATTTTGTGTGGATGAATTTTTAAAGTGGAGTAATAGGCAAAAAAGTAATCCTACTAAAACAATAGCAACAATTTTATATGGTGAAATTTTCATGATCTCTTCTCATTTCTTAACCTTAAACATAAATAGGGAGTACATCTGGTTTAATTACCAGCTATGATGCAATCGCCAATGTCGTGTAAAGAAAGAGAAAACCATATGTATACAAACCTTTTAAAAAATCTAACTTAAATTATTAGCTATCTGGCCGCAAATAACAATAAAAATATTGAACGATAAGCCACAAAAATTGAAAAACCTCACACATTAGTAACTTTTCTGGCACACTTCCTTAAAATTAAATATATATTTTCCTCTAAAAGACTTGTTTAACAAGGTTTTTTATTAATAGAGTCAGACAAAATAGTAATTACGTAATCTCAAATGACAATTCAAAAATCAAAATTAATACTTAATCTGGCCATACTACTAGCTGGAGTTTTTTTGTTTTCTTCAACAGCAATCGCAGGCGCAATAATAAATCCAAAGATTTTGCCTCCGACTGCAATAAATGATCAGACAAAATCAAATAGCCTTCCTATTAATAACGCTCAACTTCCCGTGCCTCATATTACGCCGCATCGCGCATACTATGATGTGACTTTGGTAAAGAATCATTCAGAAGAAATTAGCGACGTCAGAGGTGTGCTCACAATTCAGATAAGAGATGTAGATGACTCTTGGGCTGTAGAGCAAACATCTAAATTGCGGATCATCGATGTAGAGGGTGTCGAGCATTCTGTTACGATGACAAGCGCATCGTTAGAGCAAAAAGATGGCCTACAATACCAGTTTAATTGCAACACAATTAGAAATGGTGTTATGGATGAAAATATGCGCGGTAATGCTTTGATGGCGACAAAAAATGGCGAAGGTGTCGCAACTTATCAGTCCCCCCAAGCAATCAACGTAAAGCTTCCTATTGGCACACTATTTCCTCTTAATCACTTACTAAAGATGCTGACTGCTGCTTCAGCTGGGCAAACTGTTTTCTCCAGCACTGTTTTTGACGGAACAAACGAAGCACAGACTCCCGTTGATGTAGATGCAATCTTGAGTTCTTCTCATGCCGAAATTAACAATAACAATCAACAGCTTTTGCACACGGAAAAATCTTGGAATATACAGATGGCGGTATTTTCCTTAGAAAGCAAAGGTCCAGAACCAGACTATCAAGTCACCCTCACCTCTCTAGCCTCTGGTGTTATGACCAAATTGATCTTGGATTATGGCACATTTCAAGTTCAAGCTCTTTTAAACAAGGTGGAAATTTTCACAAACTCTCCAAAATCAACGTATTAATAGGAAGGAACTAAAAACATGAGCATTTTTCATTTAGCAATACCAAGTAATAATCTCTCTCTTTCAAAAGAATTTTACATAAAATCTTTTGGAGCAGTTATTGGCCGTGAGTACGATCACTATGTAATCTTTAATTTCTTTAATCACCAACTGGTAACTCATCTTGATGTTGATGGTGTGTCAAAGGAAGTTAACATGTACCCAAGACATTACGGGATCATTTTTCAAAACCGTGAAGAGTTTGACAGAATATATGATCTTTGCAAAAAATCAGGCGCGCCTTTTTTTGAAGATTTATTTGAGCGATATGAAAACAAGCCTGGTTGGCACTTTAGCTTTTTCGTATCAGATCCATCGAATAATTTGATCGAACTTAAGTACTACGTTAATCAACAGGATGTTTTCAACTAATTAAAAATTCAACGTTTTGTTCTTTTTTAATCGGTAAACCCTTCTGAAGTAGACTTTTAAAGAAAAACCCTTTAAATTTTAGCAGTCGTGTTCCCGTAGCTCAGCAGGATAGAGCGCAAGATTCCTAATCTTGAGGCCACGCGTTCGAATCGCGTCGGGGACACCATTTTTTTACCCTCTTAAGGGGGAAAATTATATTATTTATGGAAGAATATGACTAAAACACTTGTTACTGGCGCAGCTGGTTTTATTGGATTTCACGTGGCTCAATCCCTATTAAAAAGAGGTGAGACAGTCATTGGAGTTGACAATTTAAATCCCTACTACAATGTTGACTTAAAATATGAACGCCTTAATCAGCTGAAGGCTCATAAAAACTTTCATTTCTTCCAAATTGATATTAGTGACAAGAAAGCAATGGAAGAAATGTGGAGTCAAAATGCTCCTATTTTGAATGTTGTCAATCTTGCTGCGCAGGCAGGAGTTCGCTATTCCCTAACAGATCCATTTCCCTACATCACTAGCAATGTAATGGGGTTTATGGTGATGTTAGAGCTTTGCCGTTATCAAGAGAATTTTAAGCATTTAGTGTATGCAAGCACATCTTCCGTCTACGGCACAAATGAAGAGATGCCATTTTTTGAGCATCAACGCACAGACAATCCAATTTCTCTTTATGCTGCTACTAAAAAATGTAACGAATTGATGGCTCAATCCTACAGCCATCTTTACAAAATTCCGATATCAGGCCTTCGATTTTTTACAGTGTATGGACCATGGGGAAGGCCAGACATGTCAGCATTCAAATTCATGAAATCTATGTTAGCGGGCGAACCTATTGATGTTTATAATAATGGGCAAATGGCCCGTGACTATACTTATATTGATGATATCGTCTCTGGCATTATAGCAGCGCTAGATCACCCCAAGCAAACCTCACCTAAAGACCTACATCCCGTTTATAACATTGGAAATGGACACACAGAATCTTTGCTACGGTTTATTGAGCTTATTGAGCAAAGCCTCGGCATTACTGCTAAAAAGAATTTTCTCCCCTTGCAAGCTGGTGATGTAAAAGAAACATTTGCGGATATTAGCCTAGCAAAGCGTGAACTTGGATTTTCTCCAAAAGTTTCTATTGAAGAAGGTGTACCAAAGCTAGTTGAATGGTATCGCCAATATCCTAATTTTTAAGACGACCAATTTTAGCAAACACATCTTGACGTTCTATTGATGTCAAGAGAGAGCCAACGTGATCGCGACAAACCGCTGCATCTAATTGCATATCATCTAAATCTTTATTAGATGATGCTAAACATAAATAATAATAGGCTAGCGGTAGATTAACCGGCACCCCATCTCCATTTTTAAGCATAATTCCACAATTAAATTGTCCGGGGCCATATCCAAGATCTGCTGATTGTTTATAAAAACTGAGAGCCATCTTGAGGTCTTGCTCAACGCCATCTCCGCTCAAAAAACTATCTGCTAAAGCTTTGTACGCCGCAGCATTTCCAAGCAAAGCTGATTTCTCAAAAAGAGTATTAGCATAAGGAATATTTTGTGGAATACCGTCACCATTTAAATACATCATTCCTAGTAGAAACAAAGCCTCTGAATTATTAAAGTCACTTAGGTTTTTTAAAAACTGAAAAACTTCTGCTGTGTTGCCTAATCTAAGATGATGATAGGTATACGTTTCAATCGAAGAAGAATTTGCCTGAGTTAAGCAGCCAAGAGTTATAAAAACAAAAGATACTATGTATTTCATCGCATTAATCCTCAATAGTTTGGAAAAGTCTATTCATGTTACGCCGTTGTTTTTCTGAGTAACCTTTTTCTGCCTCTTTTTCAGGGGCTGATTGTGGTTTCAATCGTGCCAATTCATCAGCTTCTTTTTGTTGTTGAGCTCGTTTTGACTCACCACTTTTTTTGATTGGTTTTGATTGAGTCGGCACATTAACAAAGGGAGCTGGCGCTGGCGGAATAAATTGATCAACAGAATTTTGCAAAAAAGCAGCAGCGGCACTAGACCCGACTCTGTCGAGATTTTTATTATCTTCATTGTTACGTTTCTCTGCCTGATCTGCAACGAAAGTCTGAATCGATGAGGGGAGAATCTGCAAAACGACATCACTACCCCGATGAATCACGGCGGAAAGTTTGCTTTTTTGTAAATAGTCTGATTGCTCCGGCCGCGGTACAAAACACCCCATCGCGATCTCAAGAGCACAAACAACAACAATACCTCTCACAACACCAAAACTGAAGCCAAGTGAGCGATCAATTCCCCCAAGTGCACTGTTTTTGATGATTCCAGACAAGAAATGGCTGATTAAACTAAAGAGAACGAGAAAAAGAATAAAAATCAGAACAATAGTTACACCATCAGCAATCATCGGATTCGCTATTTGGGTACGAGCAATATTGCGCAATAATGGCAGGCCAATGAATGCAGCACAACTGGCGCCTGTCCAAGAGACAAGCCCCAAAGCTTCTTTGGTTAAACCCCTTAGAATCCCAAAAAGACCAGAGCTCAACACAATAACTATAACGCCAATATCAATTCCGTTCACTTTAACAAACCCTAATTAAATTGACATACGCTGAGCAATGATACCATTGCGAGCCAAAGCATCTGCCCTGTCATTTAAAGGATGATTACTATGACCTTTTACCCAGTTCCAGCTTATCATATGCGCCGCCAAAAGAAGATCTAATCTTTCCCAAAGGTCACGGTTTTTAACTGGTTTCTTATCAGCTGTTTGCCATCCATTTTTCTTCCAATTAATCATCCATTTCGTAATGCCATCGCGTAAATATTGACTATCTGTGAAGAGAGTAACGGAAGTCTTAGGAGGCAAAATCTGTAAACTTTGAATTGCCGCCATCATTTCCATGCGATTATTAGTTGTTTGCCTATCTCCACCAAAAATCTCAAGCTCTTGGCCTTTGTACAATAAAAGTGCCCCCCATCCTCCAAGCCCAGGGTTGCCACTGCAAGCACCGTCAGTATAAATAACCAGAGGGGTTTCTTGTGTGATTTCCTTTAAGAAATCAGTCGTTTTAATATCTAGATTTTGCGTCATTTCTTTTATACTTCTACATTTACATTAAGAATTTTGGGACATGAAAATTCACGGTTTCTTCCACAACCTGAACTTCTTCAATAGTAACATCAAAATGCGAACGGAAGCTCTCAATAACTTCCTCCACTAAAATTTCGGGAGCAGAAGCCCCTGCACTAATCCCCAATCGCTTGATATCGCTGGTAATCCAATCCCAATCAATGTCTATTGCACGTTGGAACAAACGAGCTTTATTACAGCCATTGTTTATAGCTACCTCAACAAGTCTCACAGAGTTTGATGAATTAGGCGCTCCAATAACAATCATCGCATCTACATTTTCTGAAACTTTTTTAACAGCTAATTGTCGATTGGTAGTTGCATAACAAATATCTTCTTTGGTGGGACCAACGATTTTAGGAAAGCATTGTTTTAAAGCTTTAATAATCTCCGCCGTTTCATCAACAGACAGTGTTGTTTGAGTTGCATAAGCTAGTTTCTCAGGAGCCTCAACAGAAAGTTTTTCAACGTCACTTATTGATTGCACTAAAATAACAGATCCATCAGGGACCTGCCCCATTGTCCCAATAACTTCTGGATGATTTGCATGACCAATTAAGATCACTGTACGTCCTGAAGTATGATGATGCTCAACTTCCCTGTGAACTTTACTTACCAATGGGCACGTTGCGTCCACAAAAAACATTTTGCGAGCTTTTGCGGCATCTGGGATCGCTTTTGGAACACCATGTGCGGAAAAGATAACAGGTCTATCTTCCGGAACTTCGTCAATTTCATCAACAAAAACCGCACCTTTTGATATCAAGTTTTCAACGACAAAACGATTATGTACAATTTCATGCCGAACATAAACAGGTGCACCATATTTTTCAATGGCTTTCTCTACAATTTGAATTGCGCGATCAACGCCCGCACAGAACCCTCTTGGGCTAGCAAGAACGATCGTTAAAGAAGGAAGAGCCATAAAAATCTCTAAATATTAGTTGTTTTATGGCTCAACAATATTCCAGACAACTGTTTTAAGTAAACATTTAAATTTTTGGAACAATATCTGCTTTTGGTTTCTTAAGAATAGAAACAAGTTTTTTAAACTCTGCATCTCTAGATTCGATTAAGCGCTCCTCTATCTCAAGTAGGTCCGTAATATTATGTTCTGATGCATTATCAAAAAACATATGCTGTTGATCAAGAGCAGGATCAAAACGATAATAAGATTGATGGCCGTCTTTCGTGTTTGGAAAAAGAGCATCAGCCATGTAACTCGTTATAGCAGACTGGCCTCCCATGAAGGTCTCAATAAGATTAGGTGCCCATTTAAGCATGCCAGCATTTCTCATGTTGTCATAATAGAGAGGTGTTATTGTGTTGCCTGTACCAAGAGACAGAACCGTATAATTTTCCAGCGACACCGTAGGGTATCTCCTGTGCATATCTAAACTCATGATCAAAGTTGGATTGTTTGCAAAAATTCCCCCATCTGCCAAAGTTAGAAAGTCAGAGTCGGATCTCGCTCTTATAGGCAAGAAATGCCTAGGAGGAAAATATGTTTCCGCCGCAGTTGCAGATAGAACTGCATCGTATGCTAAAACTGCTGATCTTGAATCCCAGCTTTTAAAAATATGAGGTGCCCTTCTGGTCAAGTCATAACTTGTTACAAGAGTATCGATTGTTGTTCGGTGAAATGGTGTATCTCCAAAAAAATCGGCAACAATTGTTTCAAGATTGGTAGGATTATATTTTGGCTTTAAAACTCCCCAACAAGAAAATCTTTCTGTTTCAAAAATATCAGCCGCTTTTGATCTCATAACATCAGAAATCATGCTCGCCGAATAACGAGCTTCAGATGTTTTTGGGTTTCCTTGGCCAAGAGGTTGAGTTAAGGCTCTTGCTATAAGAGCACCAATTGAAGTCCCCCCAATTCCGTGGAACATTTGTGAAATTGATTTTTCAGTTTCTTGTTCAAGTTTTTTTAAGAATTCTATTTGCATAATCCCCAGAACGCCGCCTCCGTCTAATGACGCATACCTAAGACCATCCTCATCGATGTTTATTAAAGGAGAAAGTTTAAGACTAAAGTCATCACCAAGATCTTCGATATCTGTAAGTCCATCATCAGATTCCATGGCAAAGCCTTCCAAATTGGCAGCCATCACTATCGCAAGTAAAATTTGTTTAGAAAAATAAACTCTCATTTTTACCTCCATATATGCGCAAATTGCATAGAATGAATGCGGTGTTTACATACAAAGAACTAGAATGGAGTGGTTAATAATTTATTAATTTTTAAATATTAAAATGTGATACGTTTTATAATCTTCTGAAATAAAAAGTGTCACATTAAAGAGGTATATATGCAGCAAATTTTCTCGGATAGATTGGCTCAATTGCGCAAAAATTTGCTCATTATGGAAGCTCATGGAATGATTGTTCCACGTAACGATAGATTCCAAGGAGAGCAAGTTGCAGCAGGCGATGAACGTTTAGCATGGCTTACGGGATTCACAGGTTCAGCAGGTTATGCTGTGATTCTTCCAACTCAAGCCGCTTTATTTTTAGACGGACGATATACTTTGCAAGGACAGAATCAAGTTGACTCTACGTTGTATAAGGTTTTCAACTCTGCCGAATCTTCGCCCCTTACATGGTTATCTGAGCATTTAGAACCCAACATGGTTATTTGTTATGATCCTTGGCTGCACACCTACAACCAGATAAAAATCTGGCAAAGAATTTGCGATGGCCTTGGGATACAGCTAATGCCAACAAAACAAAATCCCATAGATCAGTTATGGCTAAACCGCCCAGCCCCCCCTTTAACTCCCATGGTCAACCACAAACAATGTTATGCGGGACAAGAGTCAGAAGAAAAGCGAGAGGCGCTTGCAAAAGAGTTAAATCGAGTCGGAGCAGAGGCGGTTATTATCTCTTCTCTTGAATCCATTGCTTGGCTGCTCAATATTAGAGGACAAGACTTAGCCTGCACCCCCGTAAGTCACTGCACCGTCATTTTTTATTGTCATAATGAGATTGATTTATTTGTTAACTTAGAAAAAATCGATGCAGAACTGGAAAGCATTCTTGGATCAAAAGTGCATCTGCGTAGCCCTGAATATCTTGAAGAAAGATTAGGGCACTTTCTTGAACACAGAATTATGGTAGATCCAGACCACACGCCCATGCACATTATTTTAAAGTTAAAGCAAGAAAACGCTACACTCATCTATCAGTCAGATCCATGCGCCTTACCGCGAGCAATTAAGAACTCTATCGAAGTTACTGGCGCTAGGTTAGCGCACATTCGTGACGGTGCTGCCGTGGTAAAATTCTTAAGCTGGCTTGATTATAATTTGGCCGAAGGAGAAATAGTAACCGAAATTAAAGCCGCTGATTACCTCGAACAATGCCGAAAGCAACAGAACTTATTTAAAGGACTTAGTTTCCCTTCTATTTCTGCATTTGGTCCACATGGTGCGATGGCACATTATCGGCCAACTGAACAGTCTGATGCAATCATTCAAGGAGACACGCTGTATCTAATCGATTCGGGCGGACAATATCTCGATGGAACGACAGATATAACGCGCACCATTGCAATCGGAACACCAACGTCAATCCAGAAAGAACATTTCACGCGTGTTCTAAAAGGCCATATTGCTCTTGCAACCGCAATATTCCCACATGGTACCACAGGTAATAGATTAGACACTCTCGCCAGGCTCCCTCTTTGGCAAGCAGGTCTGGACTATAATCATGGCACGGGTCATGGGGTAGGCAGCTATTTAGACGTGCACGAAGGACCACAGCGAATCAGCAAAGCTGCATCTACTATTCCTTTGCAACCAGGCATGATTATCTCAAATGAACCGGGTTATTACAAAGAAGGTGCATACGGCATTCGCATTGAAAACCTTGTAACGGTTGTGCCAATAGAAAACTTAGAAACACCCATGCTAGGCTTTGAAACATTAACCTTAGCACCAATAGATCGTAACTTAATAGAGATATCCCTATTATCCCCAACAGAAATTGAGTGGGTTAATTCTTACCACCAAAAAGTTAGAGACACTCTACTACCATTAGTTGATGATCAAACTAAAGCTTGGTTGATTGCAGCGACAGAGAGGATTTAATACCCCTCACCGTCACTACCGTCAAAACTACTTCTCCGAGAAGAATGATGGGACCCTCTTATCAAACCTGCCTCTTCAAATTTGTGAAAGCGTTCTGCAGAGTTTATACTGGCACCATGAAATTTTGCTGTCAAAAGCCTATCAATTTCATCAAAATCAACTATTACCTTAAGAGCAAGAACGGCACAGTTTATCTGATGATCATCTAGCTTTTCTTGTTGATCCTTTGTTAGGGCTGAAGAATAAGAAACAACCAGCGAGCGAATAATTTCATTTGGATCCTGCATAGTGCGCCCTAGAGATTGTAGACTCTGTATCATCAAATAAATTTCATCAAAATTAGCTGATCGATGGAAATTCATACCAAAAGTTCCGCCTGTTGATAACAACTTCGACTGAAGAGTTTGTAGAGTTTTGAACTTAAGACCTGCAGTTAACCTTAAGAATTCATCTTGATCCTGCGCTTGATATAGCATTGTTTGTTGTGCAAAACCAGCCAGTTCCAGGACTTTCACAGCATCACGAATTTGTGGTATCCAATGGACTTTCATAGCATCATGAATTTTTGGCATCCCATGTTCTTCTTGATTTTGCCGATCAGATGCTGCAAATAAAGCTTTCCAAAGTTGGTTAACTTCATCTCGTCTATCAAGATTTTTCTGGAAGAAACTTTGGTGAAGAGGTGTTTGAGTTTGATTCAGCGCAGTATACAGCATGACAAAACCTGCTCCCCCATGAAGTCTATGCTCGAAGGCGCGAATGTATGGATGATCTATAATTCTCTCCCACAGAGGTGCCCCCAAAGTCTGAGCCTTAAATATGTTTGCAAAGAAATCACACACCATCATTTCATCATGAGATTGTGAAAGACTATGCAATGTACCCATGGTATTACCATATAGATCTTTCTCTAAAGCCAGCGATGGCGTTTTTGAAACCAAATAGTCATAATAACTCTCGTAAGCATGATCGCTACTATAATCGTAATATTGTTCTGGCCTAGCTAATGCTAAAAGCATTAAAGGAGATGTTCCTTCAGATGATGTTGCTCTTAACAATTCTGGAATAACATTAACGACTTCTTGAAACAGGTGATTATCATTACTTCTCAAAGCAATGGATGCTAAATTCTCACCTCGACTATTTTTATAGGCTTTTAAATATTTTGAAGTTTTAATTAAATCTCCAATCCAGTACGTATGTTCTAATCTTTGTAAATCAACCTCAGAAGCAGATGGTGTTCCCTTCTCAAAATAAAGAGGCAATAATCTAGAGGAAATATCCCTTACATCTCCATCAACATCATGCTTACTAAAGTAATTATAAAGAGATTCCTTGCCATTCACTTTATAATTCAGCATGTATGCTTTGCCTTCTTGCTCATTAGCAAGCCACGCATAAAATGTGGGATCTGTAATTCTTTCTAATGGAATACTTATTTGAGATCCATAAGCTTTAATAAAGCCATTTACGATATGAAAAAATTCGTTTAGCTTTTCGTGATAATCTGAATTATCTCTAACTAGGGCACAAACTCGCTCCACCACATCTTGCACATATCTCTCCGCAGCAGGTTTTAATAATTTCTGTAATTTAAGTTGTGCTTGACGTTCAGGATGAGTATCTGGGTATGGTTGAAGAGCAGAATAATCTTTCGTCACAGGATCAAGAGTTGAATAATCTACAAGTGGCTCTAAAAGACCTGCAAACTCTTTAGGATATGCAGCAATTGGAGTTAAACCACCTTTGTTTGTCTGGTTAAAAAGATCAATACCGCCAAAATCAATTAGTGTAGTGATTTGAGAAACACCGCCATAAGAACTGTGCTCTAAAAATCTATGCGCGAGGTTATTTCCCTGCGAATCCCGAAGAGCTAATATTGTGGGTTTAACAACCGCATTCCCTGATAAGTTTTCTATAGCCCACATAGCTTCAGAACTTGATTTTTTACCACGCATAAATTTGTGCAGTGTTTCAATATCTTCATTTTCTCTTTGTTGTTCTTCTTGTATCCTTTGTCTCTCGTATTTTACGTCGCTTTGTTTTTGCTGCAAGCCCCATATCACATCTTTTGGGTTTTTACTAAATTTGTAATCAGCTCCTAATGACAACCTCAGAGCGCTTTGAACACCAAATTTCAACTCAATTTCTAAGAGCTGCCATAGCTTATTATTTGATGAGTATAGACCGTCTGTGTTCTGTAAAGCGATTGTGAGTTTTTCTGGATGAACTTCAAAAGGAGTGAGGCCATCTTTGTTTTTCTGTGCCCAAATTTTATCACCAAAAATATGAACTAACTTGACCATATCTTCAACACCAACATCCGGAGAGCTTAAAAGCTTATGAGCTAAATTATTGCCGTTAGTATCTTGATCGGGAACGCACACAAAAGACATTGGCCTAACATCAATTCCCCAACCTTTTATGATAGAGATAGCTTCTTGTTGCGTTTTTGTACCCTTAGCAAAATCTTGTAGGACTTGGACTTGTTGATTAGAGTCCAGACTGTTACCTGTTGGATCGTGAGCAATACCAGTAAATGCGGCCGTAAGGCCATCCACTGCAAAGACCGGCTGTGCACATAAAAAAAGCACAATTACAAAACTAAAAAATGCTCTAAACAAAACAGACATAATAGTAAAACCCTTAAAAATGATAGCCATTAAAGTCTATCTCAGAAAAAATGAATAAATCATTAAAATGCTACAGTTTTTAGATAGTCGGTCTCTTCGCTATCATCGACCTACCTCTCATTGTCATCCCAGGGCTCTAGACCCGGGGATCTCATAAAAGAAAACTAAATCTCCACACGACTAAAGAATAAACTTCGACAGGTCTTGATTCTTTGCAAGCTCACCGACTTTTTCTTGAACACTCTTGTCATCTAAAGTAATTGTTTGACCGGTTAGATCCGTCGCATTAAAGCTGATCTCTTCGAGTAATTTCTCAATGATGGTGTGCAAACGACGAGCTCCAATATTCTCTACATTCTGATTAATTTCAGCCGCAAGAACCGCAATCGCTTCAATCGCGCTTTGGGTAATTTCCAAGGTAACCGATTCAGTCTCCATAAGCGCCTTTGATTGACGAATAAGATTAGCTTCAGGTTCACTCAAGATCTTTACGAAATCATCTTTAGTCAGCGCCTTTAACTCAACGCGAATCGGCAAACGGCCCTGTAACTCTGGCAGTAAGTCAGAAGGCTTTGCTAAATGAAATGCACCTGATGCGATGAAAAGAATGTGGTCCGTTTTAACAGTGCCGTGTTTGGTTGCAACGCTGGTTCCCTCAATCAACGGCAGAAGATCACGCTGAACTCCTTCGCGACTAACTTCAGCTCCATTACGATCGCTACGCGCACAAATCTTGTCGATTTCATCAATAAAAACTATACCCTTTTGCTGCACAGCCTCAATAGCCTCACGCACAACCTTTTCTTGATCGAGAAGTTTATCGCTTTCCTCAGCCATTAAAATTCCGTGAGCTTCTGACACAGTCATTTTTCGGCTTTTGGTTTTACCACCACCAAGCGCTTTTCCTAAGATATCGCCTAGATTGAGCATCCCCATTTGTGCTCCTGGCATTCCCGGAATATCAACGGTAGGCATAGACATTGAAGGGCCTGCGTCACTTACTTGAATCTCAACTTCTTTGTCTGCAAGCTCACCAGCATGAAGCATGCCTCTAAATTTCTGTCTTGTTTCTGGACTAGCTGTTTCACCAACAAGAGCATCAAGAACGCGCTCTTCTGCTTGAAGCTCAGCTTTTCCAACAACCTCAACTCTTAATTTTTCGCGCGTAATATGAATAGAAATCTCAACTAGATCTCGAATGATTTGCTCAACATCACGCCCAACATAACCAATCTCAGTGAATTTTGTTGCTTCTACTTTTATAAAAGGCGCCTGTGCTAACTTCGCCAAACGACGCGCAATTTCTGTTTTTCCAACGCCGGTAGGCCCGATCATTAAAATGTTTTTTGGCAACACTTCATCCATCAGTTCAGGCGCTAATTGCAAGCGTCTCCAGCGATTGCGAAGCGCAACGGCAACCGCTCGTTTTGCATCATTCTGACCAACAATGAACCTATCTAATTCCGAGACAATTTCGCGAGGTGTTAAAGCAGACATAGTTACAAACTTTCTATCGTAATGTGTGTGTTAGTATAAATGCAAATTTCTGCAGCGATCATCAATGATTTTTCTGCAATAGCACGCGCATCATAATCGTTAATGTCAATCAAAGCTTTCGCGGCAGCAAGAGCATATCCGCCTCCAGAACCAATTGAGCAAACGCCATCTTCCGGCTCTAGAACATCACCATTTCCTGTTAAGACCAAAGTAACTGTTTTATCTGCAACAATCATCATAGCCTCAAGCTTGCGCAAATAGCGATCTGTGCGCCAATCTTTTGCCATTTCAACGCAGGCTCTGGTGAGCTGTGATGGATACTGCTCAAGCTTTGATTCAAGACGTTCAAACAAGGCAAAAGCATCTGCTGTCGCACCAGCAAAACCAACAATCACATTGCCAGAAGCGAGTCTTCTAACCTTGCGGGCTTGTGATTTTATAACTTGAGATCCAAGGGTAACTTGGCCATCTCCCGCGATGACAACTTGATCGCCTTTACGCACTGAAACAATCGTGGTTCCGCGCCAAGTCGGGGTGGATGATGAATTATTTTGCATGAGGTTCCCTCTAATTTTTAGTTAGAAATAGTTATACACTCAAGTTTCTTTGAACGCATCCCGTAAAAGAATATGAGTAAATTAATAAAGGCTGTAATCGCCGTCATGATGGCTATCGGAACGATGGTTGCATTGTAAAATACAGCAACAAGATAAACTCCGATTCCCCCTCCAAGCATTTCAGCTGTTCCTAAAAAGGCTGCTGCGGCGCCAGAATCTTTACCGGCTGATTCCAGAGCATAGGTTGTAGCATTACCAAAAATAAGACCTAGTCCAAATGCACCCGGAGTTTCAACAAGCTGAATATAAACAGGACTCAACTCAACAAAATAATTAATCACAAGCAACATAATGCGAGAGAAAAACACAAGACTAATGCCAAAACCCAGCATGCGTTTCATACCATAAATTGAAACCCACTTTTGATTCGCAATTGTCCCAAGGACGTAGGAGCCAACTGCTACTGCGGCAAAGTAACCATAATGATATGCTTTAATGCCCATATCGTTGATATATAAGAAAGGCAGATTAGCTAATTCTGCCCATAAACCAGCAATTGTCATGAATTGGATCATCATAAAGGCAACAAAAACATGGTTACAGGCCAGACGTTTGTATCCTTGAAAAATAGTTATAAAACTAAAGTCACCTTGAGGCTTTTCGATCAACGTTTCTGGCAATTTAAAATAAAGCAATAACCACAAAACAATCGAAAAAATAACAATGATAAGAAAGACCGACCGCCAGCCATAAAAACTGCCGATATAACCGCCAAAAATCGGAGCTAATCCAGGAGACAGGGCAATCACCATGCCAATCTTCGAGATGATTTTTGCGCATTGTTCACCTGAAAATAGGTCCCGTATAACCGCAAGCCCAAGCGCAAGAGCCGACCCAGCCCCAAGTCCCTGTAGTAAACGAGCCCACAAAAGCACTGAAAACGTATTCGCTTGCCAGCACATAATACTCGCAATAACAAAAATGGAAATGCCTGTTAGAATGAGCGGTCTTCTGCCATAATGGTCAGATAGTGCTCCGTAGAATAAGCTCGAAAAAGCAAAGCCAAAAAGGTTAAGGCTGATCGTTAGCTGCGCATCTGAAACATTAAAATACCGACTAATTTCAGGCAAACTCGGGGCATAGATATCCGTCGCCATCTCCGAGGTAGCAACAAGAAGTACAACCAGCTTAATTATTAAACTAAAATTTAAATATGGTTTCATTCACTAATCTTAAAAACAAAATTTATAACGCAGCTGTTTCTGTTAGAAATACCCCGATCAATCGGGAGACAACAATTGTGGGGACTGGGAATAATAATAGATAAGATATTTTTTGCTCTTTCTATTGTTACTTTTTGATCCCCCCCAGTACCATACCGGGGATCTCTAGATAAAGTTGGGTTACATTAACTTGGGATGATATACTAAACTGCCGTTTATTTATATTGGTTTTTGCCGGATCTTTTGGTTTATTAAAATAAAAGAAGGAGAATAAGTATGACATACGATTCAAACAATATTTTTGCCAAAATTTTGCGTGGCGATATTCCTTGCCAGAAAATCCATGAAAATGACTACGGCCTTGCCTTTTATGACATTCATCCCAAAGCACCTATTCACGCACTTGTGATTCCCAAAAATGCTTATGAGAATTTCGAAGATTTCTGTCATAACGCAAAACCAGAAGAAGTATTGGGGTTTTTGGCATGCATTACAAAAGTTACTGAACTGTTAAAAATTAATACTTCAGGATATAGACTGATGAGTAATTGCGGTGAAGGTGCCGGCCAAGAAGTCCCTCATTTTCATGTGCATCTCCTCAGTGGAAAATGATTAATTAAACATCCAGCTTCGCAATTCGCACAGCGTGACGCTCACCTTCGAATGGTGTACTTAAGAAAGTAGTGAGGCAAGCTATTGCAGTCTCATTATCAGTAATACGGGCACCCAAGCATAGAACATTCGCATCATTATGACGGCGTGCAAGCTCTGTCTGTTGTACACTGGTACAAAGAGCAGCACGAATTCCTTTGTACCGATTTGCAGCAATGCTCATACCAATACCTGTACCGCAAATCAAAACACCCTGAACAGCTTGTTGGTTTAAAATGGACTCACAAACTCGCGATGCAAAATCTGGATAGTCCACAAGATCAGCTGAGCTTGTGCCAAAATCTAAAACTTTGAAACCACGCGCCTGTAGTATTTCAACAATCGCTGCCTTTAAAGAGTGGCCGGCATGATCGCAGCCAAATGCTATTTCTTCCATTTTTTCTTGCCCAAAAAAACACCAGCAATAATACACGCGATGCCAACCACACCTATTAAGAAATATTTTTGATAGGTGTGAAAATTCTCTAAGATATTGAGCATAACATCGCCAAGCATATAGCCACCAACACAACTAACGACGGTCCAAATAATTGCAGAAATAAAATTCAAAGGCAAAAATCTTTGAGGAGAAATCCCAGCCGCACCAATAACAATAGGGCTGACAATCCGAATACCATAAATAAAACGGAAACTTAAGATAAACCAGCTATCCATTTTATGAAGAAGTTTAAACGCTTTATCTGAAGGAAGCTTTAAACGCGGGTAACGCTGAAAAAGACTAGGACCATATTTTCTTCCAACAAAAAACAAGGCCTGATCTGCAAACAATGTGCCAAAAAATGCAATAATCATAATCTTAGGAAGCGATAAATAACCCTGGCTCGCCATCGCGCTGGCGGTTAAAATTACGGATTCACCCTCAACCAGCGATCCTAAGAAAACTGCCCAGTAACCCCAATCTTGTACAAAAGCGATAAATTTTTCCATTAATTAATTCAGTCTCTACGTAATATGCATACCTATGTGAGTCGAAGATGTTGATTTTAAAGCCAGAGACTTTGTTCATTATCCCCATAGTTTTAAAACCAGAAGTTAATGGACTAAAAATCAGCATCTTCGATTCACATAGGCATAGTGCCAAAGAACTATAATAGTCAGTATAACGAATAATGCCCAAGGCCCAACCCATAAAATGAATGTTGAGGCGGAAAAACTTGGTTTTGTTACAATACTCTCTCCGTAACGTAGAATATAAGCATCAATAATTTGCTTTTTTGTCCTGCCTTTGGATAACTGCCCCCTAAGATCTTGCCGCATTGCTGATGCCATATCCGCCATTGAGCTATCTAAAGTTTGACCAGCACAAACTGGGCAAAGAATTGTTTTATCAAGCTCACGTGCAACTGCTTCCAGATGAGGATCATTGAGTAGTTCATGAGCATCGGTAGCAAATGTTGAACCTCCAAGCATCAGCAACAGAATAAAAAACAAAGCTTTCCGCTTATTCCAGGCAGATAACGCACCCCCCACAGCAATCAGCACAACTCCAAGCCATAAAAGATTGATCCAGGGCTTGAAATAAAAGCGAAAACTCCACTGACCATTGGTATATTCTTCTCCCATCGCAACATAAATATGCGACACCAAGTTTGAGTAAATTGCTGTTTCGCTGTGAATATTTTTTTGCGTCCAATAAAATCTTTTCTCTGGTTGCAGGGTCGCGATATCCTTGCCATTTTTTGTCAGAAGAAGATGAGCTTTTTGGGCGTTATAATTCGGCCCCTTCACAATTTCGATTTTTTCTAATGTTACGTTGTATTGACCGACTACCACAGACTCGTTTGAAGCCAAGGTTGGCATTATTTCAATTTCACCAACTGTTGACTCGATCATTCCCAAAACTGCAATACCAAGCCCCACATGAGCCAGGCACATACTGTAAAAACTTAAAGATTTTTTGTTTGTTTTTATATATAGATGAGCCGTCGCAATAATAACCCACAAAGCACCAGCATTGCCTATAATAGCTAAAAACGATGCAGGATGATCCGTAAAATAATATCCTCCTAAAATTAAAGAAGCCGTCAAACAAAATGCCGGTAAGATTTTTTGAACGACGTCATGCAAAGAATTTTCTGCCCAAGAAAACCAAGGTCCTAAACCCACTAAAAACAGCAAAGGAACCATTAAGGGAACAAAAGTTGCCTGAAAGTATGGCGCGCCAATACTAATTGATTGGTTGAAAAATTCCAAGATAAGTGGGTAAAAAATCGCCAGAAGAATGGTCGCCGTTCCACACAATAAAAATATGTTATTAAACAGTAAAAATCCGGATCGCGATAAAGGAGATGTCGCAACAAGAGAGCGAATATTTTCAACTCTCATGCAGAAAAGAATCAGCGTCGGCAGGATAATAAGGCAACATAAGAAAAAGAGAATCACCCCGCGCTCTGGATCAATGGCAAAACTATGAACCGAAATCAAAAGCCCAGATCGAACGAGAAACATCCCAAGCAGACAAAGAGAAAATGTTAATATTGCCAGAAATAAAGACCACGCATTAAACGCATTTTTGTTTTGCGTAACCTTTAACGAATGAAGCAATGCTGTCGCCATGAGCCATGGCATAAGAGCCGCATTTTCAACCGGATCCCAGAACCACCATCCACCCCAACCAAGTTCGTAATAGGCCCAAAAGCTACCCAAAAGTAAGCCAAAGGTCAGAAATGACCAAGAAACCATTGTCCAAAAATGAGTTTCTCTGACCCAATCAATATCAAGTTTTCCTTTGATTAAAGCATCGATTGCTAAACAAAAGGGGATGGAAAATCCAACATATCCAGAATAGAGAAAGGGCGGGTGAATCACCAAACTTGGATCCTGCAAAAGAGGATTCAAGTCATCTCCATTCTGCGGAATACTTGCCATAACTTCAAAAGGGTTACAGGCAATTAACATAAAAAGAAGAAAACCAGCACTAATCACTCCCATCAAGGGAACAATGCTGACTCTTTTCACCATGACTCCATAGAGACTCAGAATCATAACCCATAAAAGCATTGAGCCCTCATGGTTACCCCAAACACCCCCGATCTTATAGAGCAGCGGTTTTGCAGTGTGCGAATTCGCAACGACATTGACTACGCTAAAGTCAGAAGTTACATGCGCAAAAGTCAGAATTATGAAAGCACCAACGACAAAGACACATTGTACTTTTGCCATTTGATAGGCGCGTTTAGAACTTGAAAAACGCCAGAAACTTTGCAAGCAGCTTGCGAGAAGAGCTAGACTCAGAAATGCCTGACCGAGATAGGGCGTTAGACTCATCCTATTCCTCTGCTGTCATCTTCACGAAGGCGTGGATCCAGGCTTTGTTTTTTCTGGATGGCCACGCATCTGCGATGCTCTCCATGACGGCGAGTATTTGGATTTGAAAGATTAGAGTTTTTTATGATCATCGGAAAACACCCCCTCACCCCGTCATGGCGAGCCCGGAAGGGCGTGGCCATCCAGTTAAATAACATCTGCACACAAACAGTCTTCATCATTTCTTATACGAAGTAAAAGTTTTAGATGGCCAATTGCCTGACTCCTTCAAAGCCTTTGCAACGTCAGGCGGCATGTAATTTTCGTCATGTTTAGCAAGAATTTGTGTCGCCTGAAAAATACCATCCTCAGACAGTTCTCCCTCGGTAATAACGCCCTGACCTTCCTTAAAAAGATCCGGAGCAATCCCTTTAAAGGCAATAGACGTCGTGTGAGTTCCATCCGTAATTTCGAAGGTAAGATTATTCATATTTTTTATAACACTATTCGGGACAACAATGCCGCCAAGACGAATTTTTTGATTAGCTATAACTTTGTGATTATGAATATCCGTCGGCGTTAGGAAGAAGAGCATATTGTTATTCAATGCCCCCAGCGTCACCATAACAACACCCGTCACAATGCAACTTAGGACGATTAAGTACCAGGTTCGCTGTTTAATTTTTGCCATTGATCGAATTTGCGTTTTACCTTTACTGACTGCCTCCACACTTTAATCATAAAAATGCAGAGAGTCACGAGCGTAATAAGATAAGCAGCAATCGTATACTTCATGACTGTGGCTGCCGCATTTGCAAACTAATCAGTTTGCGTTGGTACAATTCAGTTCTCAGTTTCCAACACAGCAAAGTAATGGCAGAGGCAGCGAAACACACAGACATAAAGGCCAACGGCCATAACATTGAAGAATGGATCGCTGGCTTCGCTGACAGCATGATACTCGGAGGTTGATGAAGCGTGTACCACCAATCAACCGACCACTTGATAATTGGCACATTAATCCACCCAATGATCGCCAGAATAGAGGCAGTGTTTAAAGATTTTTCATCATCATCTGCGCTAGAAGCTAAGGTTTGATAACCTAAATATAAAAAGAACAAAACCAACATAGAAGTTAAACGAGCATCCCAAACCCACCAAGTCCCCCAAGTTGGCTTACCCCAAATGGACCCTGTTATCAGGCTAATAGCCGTAAAGTAAGTCCCAATTGATGCGAGAGATTTTGTAATCAGATGAAAGAGAAAGATACGACTGATAAAAGCAAACGCCGCAGATAGTGCCATCGCCGTGTAAATCGCAAGCGCCCCCCAAGATGCGGGAACATGTACATACATAATACGAACGGTTTCACCCTGAACATAATCAGCCGGAGAGAAAATCAAGGCGAACGTGAGCCCCGTTACGGCAAATATCAACGTAGCAACAAGGCTCCAGGGCAAGATGCTGTCTATAGCCTTTAAAACTGCAGATGGTTTTGTGAATGTGTGTAATATTTTCATAAACTACTTATATTCTCAACGATTAAATAGCCTAAGCTCCTAGCTCTCACAACTTGTCATCCCATTTTCTCCACCGGTCATCCCCGCGAAGGCGGGGATGATGGAATAGGGAGCGTAAATGACGACGGAGAGAACGTAGATCCTAAACAGCGTATTTAGAGCAACGACGAGAATTTAATATTCCTCTCCAAAATCACGTTCATCACCAGAACGATAACCTCCTTCAGAGTGAGGCATGTGCATCCCTCCCACACCATAATGACGCCCCGTCATGTCCATCAAGTCTTCATAACGTTGCTCGGAACTTCTATAATACCTAGCACTCGTGTCTCTCATAAGTGGCCTGCTTGCCAAGATTCTATTAATTTCAGCAAAATCAATTTCACTACTTCCACCCCTGTTATGTTTCTGAAAAATAGAAGCAAGAGCGATAACAGCACAATTTGTTTGATGATCTTCTAGTTTCCATTTCTCTTCATTACTAAATTTTGAATCAGTTCTAAACAAGCGTTGCATAATTTCATTAGCAGCCTCACCAGACATCTTTAATATAGCGGGCTCTACCACATACTCAAGTATACTTGCGTGCATATTGTCCTTATCTGTAACTTTCCCGGTGAAAGCAGGATTGTGAGCAGCAATAAGATCGGAGATCTCTTCAAAATTCTCTTCTCCTATGCTTTTTATGGCTTGCTCCAAAGTCTCAAACAAATTGTGACGTTTATAATCTACAAAGCTTCTTCCAAAATCTCTCAAGCTCTCTATCATAATCTCAACCTCAGCTTCAGTCGCTGCGCGCTTAAAGTCCATGCCAAATGTTCCGCCCGTTGCCAAAATATTTGACCATAAAGTCTGCATTGTTTCAACTACCAGAGGATTTGGCTCTTGCCCCATCATGCTGTTCTGTCCAAAGCGAGCAAATATATTCAAAACGCGTACTGGACGTGCAGGCATTTTTTCATCAAAACGACTATATCCACTATAGTGAGTCTGTTCTTCTTGGCGCACCAATTCATCATACGTTGTAAAAAAAGAGCTCCATAATTGATTAGCTTGACCTGCAAAATCCATTGGACTCTGCTGCAAGAAACTATCACGAAGTGGACTGGAATTTTGACGTAAGATTGCCCCTAAGCTACTCGACGCAAACCCTTGTGAATTTCCCTCTAAATTAAAAGTAGAGATGACTTCATGCCACCAATCATCATTAAAGAGTTTTGCATTAACAGTTTTAATGCCTCTCGTGAATGCTTCTTCATGAAGGCGATCCTGTTCTTCTTGTTCTTGACGCCAAATCCGTTCTCGTTCTTCTTCTTCTTTTTCTCGACGATTCGTTACTTTTTCTTTTATCAATTCAAAAACAGTATCTGACACGACTCCATCATATCCCCAGTAATCCCTTATCTGCGAGATTCCATCGTTTCCGTGAATATCTTTCGCGTTTAACATTCTCTCAACATCTACGCCTTGGTCTTTCATTCTTTGCAGTAAATGCGTGTCATTCGCTGCAATGAATGCTAGGTTTTGCCCTTGGCTATTTCTATACTTCTCAAAGAAATTTTTTCCATCTGGAGTTTGCAGAAAATTCTTAAATTTCCAATCTGAATCAATAGTTGTTATATCCACTTCAGCTGCAGTTGGAACCAGAATCCCTGCACCATAATAAAGCTGCAGTAACTCCGAAATGCAAAGTCGACCCTGATCGCTTTTTGCGTTTTCATTAAAGTAATCATAGAGCGTTTTGCGATCCCCTGTACGATAGGCGCGGAGTTCTTCTTTGCATTTTTCTGAATAAGAAAGTGTTCGATAAAAGTTGTAATCATCAATTTGCTCTAAAGGTATAATCCCCCGCAATACTTGAATTCCAAAAGCCCCAACAAAGCTACCTAAGTTTACTACGCTATTTTCTAGCTCCCTTTCGATAGGGAGAACCCCTTCTTTCTGAATCTTCTCTAATTGTTCACGCAAAGCCGCGCATTGTTTAGGTGATGAATGATAATCACACTCATTTAAAGAATTTTGAAGAACCTTAACCTTAGCTACCTCAACAGCAAGATCACTTTTATATTGCCTATACTGCGCTACAAGTTTTGTTACACTTGCCAAAGCTAAAGGTTTTAATTTATTTTGCACTTCAATTACTTTATTAATATCATTGCCATAATAATTGCTGAAATCTATCGCCCTAAAAATGTGGCCGAGTCCCCAAGGGTTTGCCTCAAAAGAATTAAGTCCTGCCGTATTTTTTGCTTCAAAGATAGCCACACCACAAACTTTGAATAGTTTAGGAAGCAATTCGAGACGTCCTGAATAAACAGCCTTATGAGCCAAGTTATTGCCATCAGCATCTTTTAATGAAAGGATTCTGCTTATCAAAACAGGATTGCCATCTGGTAGTTTTTCTAAAGGATTATCAATTTCCCCAATGTTCGTGCCATCATCAACAACACCTTTCAAAATCTCAATCTCTTTGTCATATGTGCCAGCAGCAATCGTTGGCTGTACTGTAAACACAAAGAAAAACACTGCGACAATACTGTATAAAAACCTTACGACAAGAGAAATATTGCTATTCATTGAAAAAACCTGCGCTAAAAAATTAGATATAATATTATTATCAAATACATATGAATAAATCATTAAAAATAATCTTAGCTAACACCCTAATCTAATGCATAGAAGAAATAGCATCTAAATTTAAAAATTCATCGTCTAAATTAAGAATATCATCAATCTCATCCTTGGAAATTTCGGGATCTCCTTCTGAAGGAGAATACCCAACCATTGCCATGACTTCATCATAACGCTCTTCAGAGTTTTTGCCGCCGAGCCTACTTGCCAAAACCTTATCAATTTCACTAAAAGCATCTAGAGTATGGGCACTAAAAACATGATAGAGAGCAACAACAGCACAGTTGGTTTGATGATCTTTTAATATAGCTTGTTGAACAGGACCAAGATTAGAGAGAGACTTAAACAAACGACTCGTAATTTCATGAGCAGCATCTAAAAGAACAGGCCGCAACATATAGCGATAGAGACTATCCAGCATATTTTCATCAGTAACAACTTCCTTAAATTCTGAATTATGTCTTTTAATAAAATCTGAAACAGCTTGGTTCACTTCTGATGGGTTCATGCTGGCTAGTTTTATGGTAAATTCATGTAAAAGGTTATCTACAGGTTGCACCTTAGGCTTAACAATGCTTTCACCCAAAACCCTTAAGCTTTTCACAATACTTCCAGCCTCAACCGCACTAATCGGACGATTAAAATTAACACCAAAAGTTCCACCCGTTGACAAAATATCTAATTGTAATTTTTGTGCAGCTTTCACTTCTTTAGAGCTATCTGCATTTTCATCCAGGGCTTTCTCGCGCTCAAATTTCTTGACTATTTTTAGAATGCGAATTGCCGGAGAGAGTTTCTTCGATTCTTTATGATCATCACTCTGATGACCTCCAAGATTTCGTTCTTTTAAACTATCATACATTGCAAGGAAAGATTTCCACAGATTATCCACTTCTTCCACCTTCGCAGGATTGCCCTGTAAAAAACCATCATGAACAGGTGTTTTCTTTTGATTCAATACTGAATGAAGCCCAAGAGAGGCAAACACTTGGGGGCCCTGATCTCTTAGCAAATGATAAGAAGGATGTTTTACAATTTTTTCCCAAAAATTAATATTCAAAGGCTCATCTTTAAGATCGTTAATTATCTTAATAATGATTTTGTCATCACTCTGTTGACCCTGTGCGTGAATTGCTAACACTGGATGCAATGAGATTATAAATATAAACATCATTGCAAAACCATAAGCTGATCTGACGCGATTCATAAGCAAGCCTTTTTAAAACGTGATACCTACTCACTATTGAATCAAGAAAAAATGAATAAATCATTAACACCTCTATTAATACGATTCATCCCCTCTCTCGTCATTCCCATTACCTCTTACGTCATTCCCGCGTAGGCGTGAACCCAGGCTGTTTCTATCGTATTTTTATATATCCCCACTCTCAAAGAGATAAAGGCAGATAACACCACAATAACAACAATGGAAAAGTAACTTTCTTAACCCGCCATCGCCATAAGCTCATCATAGCGTTGTCGTGAGCTTCCGTAAGTTACAATCCGTGGTTTGCTTTCTAAAAGCTTATCAATTTCATTAAAATCGTCACCAATAATAGAATGAAGAGCCATAACAGCGCAGTTAATCTGATGGCTCTCTAACCTAGCCTCTTGTTCACGATCTAGATAATGAGAAGAAGCTTTAAAGAAAGAATTCGCAATTTCATGAGCACTATCCCCCGCTTCAGATTTCTTTTTTCCAAGAGATGTTAACAGACTTATCATCAGCTCGACTTCATCACGATTAGCTTTTCGAGAACTCATGCCAAACGTTCCGCCATTTGCAAAAATATTTGATTGTAGAGTACGTATCTCTCCTCTCTTAGCCCCATCCAAAATATTTCTATCTTCAAAATCTCGAGCTATTTTAAGAACACGTAGCACATCAGGCAATCGTTCTGATTTCTGCGATTCTAATGCATCATGCGTTTTCAAGAATGACCCCCAGAGTTCGTTTGCCTCTGCCCCATGCGAAAGATCTTGTTGCAAAAAACTCGCACGAACAGGTGCCTGTTTTTGGCTTAACACAGCATTAAGCGCAATATCGACAAAAGCTTGTGGATTTCGAGATCCCAATAGGTGTCCATAAGGATTTTCTGTTACTCGTTTCCAGAAATGACTATCTAAAGAATGTTCTCCTAGAACACCACTCGCAACTTTCAAAATGCTTCTTTGCGCGTTCTCTTTATTTTGACCTCTCACCAGCTCTGCTAAGCTATCTGCCGTATTTCCACCAATATCTTTTTGATCAAATTTTATTCCTTTATGCTCTAGTTTTGCCTTGAGCCCAGGCTCTTTATGCCCTGTATAACCAGTTCTTCCCAAGTATTGATCTGGATCATTCAATGCAAGAACCATTAAGCGAGTTATTTGGTCACTAAAATGAGTTTTTACTAGTAAGCTTGGAGCAACTTCGAATAATGCATCTGCAATATGCTCTACAGACGTGCTCACAAAATTCTCCAACATTTCTGCGACATCTGCACCTTTATCTCTTATTACCTTTAATAAATTAGATGATCCGCCTTTAGCTGCAAGAACAGCTACGTTATGTCCTTGACTGTTTCTATAAGCCGTAAGAAAATTTCCTGGAGCATCAACTAATCCACCCAAATGATCGTGGTGGATATCAAGTTCATCAGCACTTGGCACAGGCCCTTCAAAATAAGCCGGCAATAAAGTTGTAAGGATTTTTTTATAACCACTAGAGATATCTTTTACGGCTTTTTCAGTAAAATAAGCATAAAGAGATTTACCGTCTTTTCGATAAGCTCGAAGATTGCTCCGACCTTCTGGTGTCTTCACAAATTTCTCATAAACCGCATGATCATCAATTCGCTTTGACAGGGCCTCATGCAGATCACCAGACGCGACTGCAGACTGCACTGCAAATACAAAGAAAAATGACAATAGAAGCGGTTTTAGAAGAAAAATTTTCATGAAACATACTCTCTTGAATTAAATAGATTGATGTATATTTTTATCAAGAAAGAATGAATAAACGATTAAGATCGCAACCTTAAAGAATCCGCGAATTGTAGTGTTGCCAAACGGCGATAAAGCCCATCTTGACTAATAAGCTCCGCATGAGTTCCAACCGCCTGAATCTCTCCTTTATCCAGGACGACAATTCTATCAGCCTGTAAAACAGTTGCCAAACGGTGCGCAATCACAATGGTTGTGCGCGTTGAAATCAAATGTTTGAGACCTTGCTGAACCGCTTGCTCACTTTCTGCATCAAGAGCATTTGTTGCCTCATCAAGCAGCAAAACACTCGGATCGCGCAAAATTGCCCGTGCAATAGCGAGACGTTGTTTCTGACCGCCGGATAATTTAATACCGCGCGTTCCAACAAGTGTATGAATTCCGTGCGGCAAACCTCTCAAGAAATCACCTAAATTAACTGCCTCAGCCGCTTGCCAAATTTCATCCTCAGTTGCATCTGGTTTACCATAGAGAATATTTTCATAAATCGTTGTTGAGAAAATGGCTGGCTCTTGAGACACAAAACCGATTCGCGATCTAACATCAGCCATCGAGACATCTTTAATATTCACTCCGTCCAAATGAATTGTTCCTGATTGCGGATTATAAAAACGCAGTAACAGAGAGAATACGGTACTCTTCCCTGCTCCCGACAAGCCAACGATTGCCAAATTTTCCCCCGGAGCAACAGAAAACGTTACACCATTCAACACAGTATTTTTCGGATTACTCGGATATGAAAACGAGACATTATGGATCGCTAGAATTCCTCTAGATTGTTTAGGTAAAGCGCGCTTAGCAAGTTTTATAGATGAAGTGGTAACAAGAAGCTCAATCAGACGTTCTGATGCTCCAGCTGCACGTTGCAAATCGCCCATGATTTCACTAAACGATCCAGCTGATCCAGCAACAACCACAGCATAAAAAATAAATGATGAAAGATCACCCGCTGTCATATACCCTTCGATCACATCTTTACCGCCAGCCCATAAAACAAAGCTGATTCCAGCAAAAACAAGTAACATAACCAAGCAAGCAAGCCATGAGCGAGCTATAATACGGCACACAGATGCTGTGAAAGCAAGCTCTGAGTAATTATAAAATGTTGATTGATCTATGGATTCATGCGTAAAAGCCTGAACAGTTCTAATATTATTTAATGTTTCGTCAATATACCCCCCCATTTCTGCAATGCGATCTTGGGAATATTTCGAATGCAGACGCACTCTCCTGCCAAAATAAATGATTGGAAAAATTATCAAGGGCACAACACATAAACTAAACAAAGTAAGCTTAGGTGAGGTGACAAACATCATCGCAAGCCCACCCAGCATCAAAAGAAAATTTCGAATAGAAACCGCAGCAGATGTTCCAATAACAATCTGAATCAAACTCGTGTCTGTTGTCAGTCTTGAGATCAACTCGCCACTTCGGATTTGCTCGAAAAAACCGACCTCCAAACCTAAAATATGATTAAACACATCGCGGCGTAAATCCGTGATAACACGCTCGCCAATCCAAGAAACGTAATAAGTTCTACCAAAACTAGCAATCGCCAGTAAAATGACTCCAATTAACAACCCCCCTAAAATAAAATTTAAAGAGATGACGCTGTCATTTATAAAACCGTAATCAATTAAAGCCTTCAGCCCCCAACCAAGCGCCAACACTGTTGAAGCAGCAAGAGATAACGCTGCCAAGGCATAGGCCATTTGTGCTTTATAGGGGCGTAAATATTTGAGCAGAAAGCTAAGATTTTTCACTTTTGGTTTGCTTTCGTTCACAACATTATCTCAGTATTTAATTCGCTTGTGAGTATGTTAAGTAAGACTTCAGGGCTACGTGTCGATCTCCACATTTCATCAATCCATTCAAAATGATGCGCTCCAGTTATCGGAGAAGATAACCAAAGTTGATTGGTTGGACCATGAAAATTTAACAAATATTGCTGCCCAGTCGCCGTTTCTATACTGAGAATTTTCCCATCAAAATCAACTTCCAATTCATCAACATTCTCAAGACTTATTGAGATTGTTTCCAATAAGTTATGTGCGATGTCTGAATGATTCATTTAATTCTCTCTCCCTCGGGTCATCCTTGGGCCTGACCAGAGAATCTCATAAAAACACAGGGTGCTTACGATTCATTGATTATACTGTAGTTAATTTGGTGGAGCCGAGGGGAATCGAACCCCTGACCTCTACAATGCCATTGTAGCGCTCTCCCAACTGAGCTACGACCCCTTTGTTCTAAGGATTATGCAGATTGCCCTAAAGTTGCAAGAGGAAATATTTATGGGTTGATAGTGCAATTTTCAATATCTTTTGCTTTTCTGAGATTTTCTCTGTATATTAAGTATATAAAAGATAACAAGGAAAAATTAATGGCAACATCATCTTTAATGATTGCTAAAAAAATATGTGAATTAAGTAATTGGCAAGTAACGAATCTTAGTTTGCAAAAAATTATTTATTTCTGCCACATGATTTATTTAGGAAGAAATAATAGCGAGCCTCTTGTTGAAGAGGATTTCCAAGCTTGGATGTATGGCCCTGTATTACCAGCTCTCTATGAAAAATTAAAAATATTTGGCGCGCAACCTATTAAAAATAGATTTTATAGAGTCAATGAGATTGATGATGAATCTATCAATAACTTCTTAGAAGAAGTTGCAGGAGCTTTGTTAAAAAGAGAAGCATGGGAGCTTGTCACCTTGACACACAGTAAGACAGGAGCATGGGCCAAGAATTATGTTTCTGGATTCAATAAAAAAATTTCAAACGAAGATATTCTAGAAGAATACGTTGGATTCAATGAGTGATATCAATAAAAATATAGACAAAACAGTAAAGCGAGATAAAGAGCAAGAAGATAAAGAAGTCTCTGATTTATGCTTAAAAATTGAAGAAATCACAAAAGAGAGATATGAAGAGCGATTCTTGTGGATACTTACTTTTGTTTTATTGTTGGACATCTTGTTTCTTAAAGATTGTCAGAACTGGAGCTTGCCAATAGTAATAGGCATTATTGAGCTTATTATTATCCTCAGCGTTGGCCAAAAATTGGGCATAGACTTTCTATCATCATTACTTGAAAAAATCCTAACGGCATTAGGGCACACAGATAATAAAAAATAATCCTACTTAGTGCAAATTTAGGATCAAAACGATAAAAGCTAAGATCTTAAATGACAGAAAATATTTACACTAAATAGATTTTGATAAAATTGTTATACATGTTATACTTCACCAATAATACTCTTACACTCAGGTGAGAAAACCATGCTAGCTGTTCGTCTACCAAAAGAGCTTGAAAATCAGCTTGATTTTTTAGCCTCCAAAACCCATCGATCCAAAAGTTACTATGTAAAAAAAGCGCTTGAAGAATTTTTTAAAAATAAAGCCGAATATGAATTTGCGGCAGAAGCTTATCGTGAATTTTTAGAGTCCGGTAAAAAGACTCATTCCTATGAGAGTGTGATGCGTGAAAATGGCCTCGAACCATAAGTGGTCGTTTGTATTTTCAGATCGCGCAAAAAAAGAATTTGGTAAACTTGACTCCTCTATTCAAAAACGTATTCAGCAAGCGAAACCACTAACTGGCGCCTTTAAACATCTGTATCGATACCGAGTTGGTGATTATCGTGTCATATGCACGATTCATGATCAAACCTTAACGATTTGTGCTGTTTCAATTGCGCATCGAAGTGAAAGCTATAAATAGAGTTTTACAGCCCAACCAATATCGTCACCCACAAACTCAATGAAATAGCTGGCGCAAAGGGAAAGGTTTCTTCTTCAAAGCTTCGACCATAAATCCATTTTATTAGAATGGCAAAACTGCCCGAGGCAATTAAAAAGAGAGGAAGCTGGGTTAATTCGAGGAAGAGGCCACACAAACACAAAAGAATAACATCACCAGTGCCAAGCCCTTCTTTCTTCCTGAGAGTTTTATACCCCTTCTGCAATAAAACTCCCAAAGTCCCCATAATCAAAAAGGAAGGCAAAGTGTTTTTCAAAGTAAATTGGACTGCAATACCTACAACGAAAAGCCATATCAGCCCTGAAAGGGGAAGTAGCTTACTCTGCCAATCCGATTTTGATAAATAAAGACAGATAAGATTTGCAGCGCTTACCAAAATTGCAAAGAAAAAATCAGGAATTAAGCAATAATTGCAAATGAGTACAAGAAGAGCGATTGCTCCCTCATAACTCCGATTAAATAATAACGCTATTATCTTTCGCAAAGCATTTCAACTTATGTCGCAAATTATTAAATGTTTCGAATGGATTCGCATTATCCACAGTTCGAGCAAAGTAATTTTTTGCACTTGGAGAACCAGAAACACTTTCTAGATACTCGCTAATTTTCTGAACATTAACTGTTTGAATCATGTTTTTAATGGGATCAAGAGCCGAAGGAGCAATTGAAAAAGAACGCAAACCAATTGCTAACAATGCCATCGCTTCAAGAGGATTGCTGGCCATTTCACCACACAAACTAATGGGAACGTTTTCTTCACCACACAATGTAATAATATTTTTCAATAACATTAAAAATGCTGGAGATAAAACATCATGACGATTATTTGATTTTTCACTACTTCGATCGGTCGCATAGAAAAATTGAAACAGATCGTTACTACCAACGGAGATAAAGTCAACATATGGTAATAATGATGCAAGCTGATACGCTAACGATGGAACTTCTATCATAGCACCAACTTTGACAACTGCCGGAGTCTGATGACCTAATCTTGTCTCTCGATCCATTTCTAACTTAATAAGATTCTTAACCGCAATAAATTCAGAGACTTCTGCAAGCATTGGTATTAAAAGATACAAAACCGATGGCTTGGCAACACTAGCTCGAATAAAGGCTCGAAGTTGTTGCCGCATTAAAGTAGGGCGTTCGAGAGTTAAACGAACAGAACGCCAGCTACCCACAACAGATGATTTATCATCAGGCTTTCTTCCTGGTAAATAAGGAAGGACCTTATCTCCGCCAATATCAAGAGTCCGAAATAACACTGGCTTACCATCTGCCATCTCTAAGACATCTTGGTAAATTTCAGTTTGCATTTGTACGGTTGGAAGCTTTTCGCCAATCATAAATGGTATTTCGGTACGATAAAGGCCGATTCCAGTTACGAAAGGTTTTTTAAGAGCACCTAAATCGACGGCTAAATTCGCATTTACATGCAAATTAATTTTAACACCGTCTTTGCTAATAGCAGGCGTATCATCTAGTCTTGCTAAAACTTTATGTGTTTTTTCAAAGACGCGTTGATCAAACTGACGCACAGTACTATCAAGCGGACGCACATAAATCTTGCCAGCATCACCATCAATTAAAATAGGATCTCCTGGATTCATCTTACTGAAAACATCACTAATTCCCCCAATAACAGGGATCCCAAGAGATCTAGCAACAATTGCAACATGTGACGTTTGGCCTGTGCCTTCCATAATAAGACCAACCAAATTTCTTCGATTATAATCAAGTAGTTCAGCGGGCCCCATGCCTTGTGATATCACAATCATAGGTTGGTCTGCGTCCTGGCTTTGAGAAGAATTACGAGGTGATAACTGCTTGAGAAGACGATGACTAAGATCAGCTAAATCATAAAGCCGCGATTGCCAAAAAGGATCCTTAGAAAATTGCTCTTTAATACCATCTAAAGTTGTTTCGATGGCCTGTTCTGCTGAAAGTCCCGTTTGAATGGCTTCAATAATACGCAACTGCCATCCTTTATCTTGGCTTAAGAGTTGGTACGTTTGTAAAACTTCCCATGTTTCACCTTCAAAACTATTTCGGCGTTCCAAAAGAAGGCTTTCGATTTCACCACGCATACCTTCAAAAGCATCTTTTATGCGTTTTTTTTCATTTACACTGTCATGTGGTAAAATATATGGCTTTGCAAAGTGAGGCTGATGAAAGACACAGTAGCCCATTCCAATTCCAGGATTTAGACTAATTCCCTCCAAAAGCAAAGGAGCAGATACCCAACTTTCGAGGGCATTGCTAATCATCATTGCCTACACTGAGAACAGAGGAATGATCACGTTTCAAGATGTAAGAATTGGCTTGAGCTACAAGCTCATTTATAATTTCTGATGTTGCCTGCTCTGATGTTACCATGCCAACGCTTTGTCCTGCCATTAAAGATCCATTTTCAACATCACCATCGATTACAGCGCTTTTTAAGGAACCTGCCCAAAAATGTTCGATAACCAATTGTGCTTCTTTTAAAGGAAGTTCACCGGAGTTGCAACGCAAAATAATTTCCGCTTGTATTTCATGGAATTTTTGAGTGGCATGATTCGCTAAGGCCCGCACAGGAATGACCGGAAAACGTGGATCAAGCTGAATCGAAGCAATTGCATCTCTGGCATTTGCTTTGAGAAATGCTTTCTTAAAATTAGGATGAGCTCTTGATTCTGTTGCGCAGACAAATCGAGTTCCAAGTTGACATCCAGCTGCTCCCATTTCTAAGTAAGAAACAATTGCTTCGCCGCGCCCGATACCGCCTGCAACAAAAATAGGAACATCTCTAACTTGTGGTAAAATTTCTTGAACCAACACACTCGTAGAAACGGGACCAATGTGCCCTCCCGCTTCATTACCTTCAATAACAAGTGCATCGATACCCATTTTAATCAGCTTTTTTGCAATTATAGTTGCCGGCGCAAAACCAATAACTTTTATTCCTGCACTTTTGATTTTGTTGATTGATTGAGCATTTGGCAAGCCGCCCGCTAAAACAACATGACTGATATTATGCTGACAACAAACATCAATAAGAGCCTCTAACTGGGGATGCACAGTTATTAAATTAACACCGAAAGGCCTAGATGTTATTTTTTTGGTTTTGGTAATTTCCTCGCTAAGTAAGTCAGGAGACATTGAGCCGCAAGCAATAACACCAAAACCACCTGCATTAGATATTGCAGCAACAAGCGTGCTATCAGACACCCAAGTCATTGCACCACCCATAATAGCGACATCTGCCCCCAAGAAACGAAGTCCTGAAGACCATAACTCTTGGAGACGTTTTCCTGAAATATTAAGCATTATTAATGTGAGTCAAAATCAAGATTATAAGCAGTGTGAAGGGCACACATTGCTAAAGGTGTGTGCTGATGAGGGATGATAACGCTAATTTTAATTTCAGAGGTCGAAATCAATTGAATATTTATTCCTTTTTCAGCCAATGTTTTAAAGAGTACACTCGCAATTTCTAAATTACTACGCATACCAACACCTATAACAGATATCTTAACAATACTACGATCAATTAAGATATCCAAAAATCCAACTTTCTCTTTAATATCTTCCAATAAAGTGACGACTCTTTCAATATCTGATTTTTGAGTCGTAAAAGTTAAATCAGCCCGACCTTCATGGGATAAATTTTGTACGATCATATCAATATGAATTCGCTCATCGGCTAATGCCCCAAAAATTTGCGCGGCCATCCCAACTTCATCAGGAACCGCAACTAGCGTCACCTTCACCTCATCTTGATTGTGAACAATGCCGCTAACCAAAGCCTTTTCCATAAGATCCCTCTCATATATTACATTCGTACCAGGAGCATCAACAAAGCTTGATAAAACTCGAAGAGGAATACGATGTTTCATCGCCAATTCAACTGATCGTGCTTGCAACACCTTTGCTCCCTGGGCTGCCATCTCAAACATCTCTGCATACGTTATTGTATCTAGCTTACGAGCTTTCGGAACAAGCCTCGGGTCCGCTGTGTAAACCCCTTCAACATCTGTATAGATATTACAATAATCTGCCTTTAAAGCAGCGGCTAATGCAACTGCAGTTGTATCAGAACCACCACGACCCAATGTCGTTAAACGCCCTTGCGGCGAGAGCCCTTGAAATCCTGCGATAATAGGGACGCAATTTTCCTTCAAACAGGCCTCAAGCTCTTCAGTCTGAATGCTCGTTATTCGTGCGTTTGTAAATCCAGAATCTGTTAGAATTGGTATTTGCCACGACAAAAAAGATCGTGCAGGAATACCAATTTGATTTAAAGCCATCGCCAAAAGACCAGAGGTCACTTGTTCCCCTGAAGATAAAACCGTATCGTGCTCAGGTGTTACATGATTTGGATTTAAAGCATGCGTATAAGAAAGCAACAGATTTGTGATGCCAGCCATTGCAGAAACAACCAGAATAACTTGATTATTTTGAGCGATTTCTTGTTTTACTTTTATGGCAACATGCTCAAGGCGCTCTATATTAGCAACCGAAGTACCACCAAACTTTAAAACAATGCGACTCATATGCTAGCTTATGATAAGATTAAAAATAAATGGATAATAATTCTCACATTAAAGAGAGATCAAATAAGACGCAAGAGATGAAGTAACAAGATGACCAATACCATTTCCTCAGTCGCCACTCATGAAATTGAACAATTCAGCAAGGTTGCTGAACATTGGTGGAACGAGGACGGCCCATTTAAACCTCTGCACCGTTTAAATCCTGTTCGGCTGCTCTATATCCGCGATAGTCTTCTTAATCATTTTAAACTTACCAACCAATCTACTCCATTAGCTGGATTAAAAGTTCTCGATATCGGATGTGGCGGCGGCTTGCTCTCTGAGCCTTTAGCCAGAATGGGCGCAAATGTCACAGCCATCGATGCAAGCCCTGAGACCATTGAAATCGCAAAAGCGCATGCCGCCTCTATGGGGCTTGCAATTGATTATCGTTGCTTAGCCCCTGAAGCATTAATTAATGAACAATTTGATGTCGTTTTTGCTTTAGAGATTGTCGAACATGTCGCTGATGTCGCTGGGTTTTTAGAATCTTGCGCCAGACTCGTTAACCCTAATGGTACTTTGTTTTTATCAACATTAAGCCGTACCTGGCCCTCATATCTGGCCGCAATTGTCGCCGCAGAAAATATTCTTGGATGGGTTCCCAAAGGAACGCATGATTGGGATAAGTTTTTAATGCCGGCTGAGCTCGCTCAACACTTACGCACTTTAGGTTTCGAGTTTCAAGATCTGGCAGGCTTTAGCTTCAATCCCTTAAAGAACGAGTGGAAACTTTCATCAGACTTAAATATCAATTATATCGGCTATGCTGCTAGAGTGTAACCTTACTTAGCTTTATCCCAAACAGCACAAAGATCTGGAACTACTGCTTTTAAACAACCGTAAATTCTTGAAAAACGATCGGGATGAATATTAACAGAACGAGAAATATCAACCCTGTTCTTGGACTTATAAAGATAAAATAAAATCCACGGCAACTCTTTATCATTAAGTTTTGGTGTTCGCTTATAGCTTTGTCTTTTATCTTCATAAGATAAAGCAAATCCTTCGTTTAATATGTTGCTTTTTTGCTTAACGGTTAATCCCTCCATTTCTATTTCGCTCGGAGGATATAGAATTTTGCCGGTCGCATCAAAGATAGGTTTAGCAACTCCATCTTGTAAAGGTAGAGCGCCTTCAGTCTCAAAAAAAATCTCTAAAAATTTTTGATCCATTTTCAATACATTTGCTTTCGTGCGAAGATTTTTTTCAGTCACTTTTCTTGCAGCACCTAAGTGCTTGTAGAGAGCAATCCATTGTAACTTGACATTGGCGGTGTTAATCCCGCCTTTCTCTCTCCAAGTGAAACATGCGATCTTTAGGATTTTCCGCTTTTGCTCGATTGTTAATTCTTCCATGTCTGCATCGCTTGGAGGACCTACAATTTGTCCATTTGCACTAAACATCGGCCTAGGAAGCGTTAATTTCTCGGCAGTGCATGACTCCATTATAGGGTCAGGCACAATATCTGTAATCGTACTTTCCACTCTCCTTTGCGGAAGAAAAAAAGCCTCAATAGTTGCGTCATCTTCTCTTTTGCGTTTTGCGAAATACTCTGCAGGATTTTCATCAAAAGCAGGGTCAAATAGAATAGCCTCAAGATCTTTTTCATTCCCAACTCCATAAGTTTGATAAAGACTGTTGGGCGCAATCGGAGAAAAAGAATGATCATCAAATGGAATAAATAGATCTGTTGATGCCTGAACATCTAAAGTTATAAGACCAACCAAAACAATTAGGGTTTTTCGCATACAATATTCTCATCACATTAGATGTCCTTACCTAAGCTTTAGTGTAGATCTGTTAAACATTAGTTAACAACCTCTAGAAAAAATGACGGGTAATAAAATCTTTCATGAATGCAGATTGATTAGATTTTTAGGGAATCTGACTTCTCAAGCGGATATTTAAAACAAAGAACATCTTAAATTTATATAGGTATATTAATCGTTTATTAACTTTGTTTGTTTAGAATTAATACTACAAACTCTTTAAAAAACAGGTTTTTCATGAAACGTACATCTATAAAATTCATAGCTTTAATGTTAAGCTTAGGTGCTACTGACTCCTACGCAACAACGACTGTGGCATCAACACCACTTCCAAAAATATTAGATTCGCAGTATGCAGATGCCGTTATTAACGCATTAACAAATTCTCCTGCAAAATCTCTTAATGATGCATTTGCAAGGGGTAAATCAGTCGTTCAGAATCCTGCAGGTTCAGGAGCGGTGATTTGTATTCAAAAAACACCAAATGGGCAACTTTTCCGATCTCATTCAATAAACTCAGGCTTAAGTGGCATTGTGACATTGCCTCAGGATATTCAGGCGTATAGTGATCTTTTTTCACGAGTTGTTAATGATCCATTCGTCCTTGATCTACCAGCAGACCCAAACAATCCGCAAGGTCCCACAGTACCTTTTCCAGGAAAAATATTTTATAAAGATGATGAAGGATTCTGTATTGCGCGTTATGCACAATCAACACCGCCAACGGATGCTGATTATCCAGGATTAGTGCTCAATTATACAGGGCAACAAAATGCATCAATGTATGGAATATTTTTACAAGGCTCACATATCACTCCATCAACAACCGGTGCTATCGTATGTATAGAAAACACCCCAGAGGGACTTTATAGATCAACATCAACAAGCCCAACTGCAAGTGGGCTACTGACGTTGCAACAAGATATTACAGCATTCACATCTTTACTGGGCAAAAAAAGAGGCGACAGTTTCACTTTACAAATCCCAGAAAATGCGGATGGAACAGGTTCTCAAACGTCACTTATTGGTCGAATTATTTATGCAGATAACAATGCTAGCAGATATTGCATGGCACGTTATGCAACATCAACACCAGCACCTATAACTCCAGCGCCTGTGGCAGCAACTCCTGCTCCAGTGGCAACCCCAACGCCAGCGCCTGCGGCAGCAACTCCTACTCCAGTAGCAGCACCAACTCCAGCTTCAGCGCCTGCGGCAGCAACTCCGGCTCCAGTGGCAGCACCAACGCCAGCCCCAGCGCCTGCGGCAGCAACTCCGGCTCCAGTGGTAGCACCAAAACCAGCTCCAGCGCCTGTGGCAGTAACCCCTACTCCAGTGGCAGCACCAACGCCAGCTCCAGCACCTGCGGCAGCAACTCCGGCTCCAGTGGCAGCACCAACGCCAGCTCCAGCACCTGCGGCAGCAACTCCGGCTCCAGTGGCAGCACCAAC
>CANFPP010000018.1 GCA_947449005.1 Holosporales bacterium
GTGATGACTGCGATTGACGAAGCGCTGCCAATTTTATTCTTTCTTCATATCCTAATTGTTTGTATTCTCTCATTTGCAACGCCTTTCTGTGCCTGTCTTATCAACAAACACTCTAATGCGTTGCACCTCATTTTAGAACACGGCAAGAACTTATCTTAACTTCATTGAATCGTACAATTTTTAACTATGGAAAGTTTTATGCAACCTACATTAGAAAAAAGTTTCATTACCTATGATCTTGCTTCAAATCTTGTTAAAGCAGCAATTGATCATGCAAAAAAGCTAGATATATCTATTAGCGTTACTGTTGTAGATCCGGTTGGAAACTTAGTCGCATTTGCAAAGATGGATGATTGCTGTTTGATCGGAATCGGCACTGCCCAGGGTAAGGCTTGTACTGCTGCAAGAAGTGGATTAAATACTGTGGATTTTCTACATTATTTAAAAGAAAATGAAGTTTGCATAAGCAGTCTTCAAGAAGAAAAATTAGTTCTCATTGCTGGCGGTCTTCCTATTCTTTATCAGGGCAAATTAATTGGAGGCATTGGAATTGGTGGTGCAACTGGAGCACAAGATGAAGAATGTGCTCAAATGGCTTTAGCTTCTATGGAAAATATTCCGCACTAATAAGTAGGGAGAAGCTTTTAAATGACAATAAGGCTAATTATTATTTTAGGCTACACATTAAGCCATGACTGCTCAATACACCCTATTTTAAAATCCAGATTAGATGCGGCATTATCAATATCTCAACAGACAGATAAATTTCTTGTTTGTGGCAAAAGTCCGTCAAAATTATTAGTGCCATCTAGATGTGAAACGCTCACTGAAGCAGAAGCAATGAAACGATACTTGATTATTAAAGGTATTTCTGAAGAAAATATAATTAAAGAAGAACAATCTACGACAACATTTGGCAATGCATTTTACGGCTTAAGTCTTGTAGATGTGCAGTTGCCTAACTCAATTCTAATTATATCGAATGAATTTCATTATCCATTAATAAAATATAGCTTTGAAAAAGTCTTTGGGGATAAATATCCTTATTCATTTCATATCATTCCAGACTCTTCTTTGAATGTAGAACCTCAAGAAATTGAGCAGTGGAAAGTTATTATTAACAAAATGATAAGTGAGTGTTATCCATTGCTATTTTCTGAAGTAAAAAATGGCGACATTAATAAGTTGAAGTCAATTGTCGAGGGACCAATAAATTCTGCTTTTGAAGCTCGTATAAAAGACTTACTCCACCTAGAAGATTCTGCTGATATCAGAGAATTTATCTGTGGTTAATCTGTCCAAATTTACTTGTATAACGATAGTTTTCTGGTGATTTGGCTGACAGTTTCCCATGGGCCAAATAACACCGCTCCATAATACAGATGGTCTTCTTGAGTTACTTGTGCAGTTCTTTCAAGTTGTTCGACATATGTGCCATTCGTCATCGTTTCAGTAAAAGAAATTTGCATAACATTAGATTCTTTTGCGGCAAGGATTGCTTTGCGAATTTCTCCAGATTTTCCACGCAGGATAATGTATGGCATTCCAGAGAGTGGCCAATTATTGCCGCTTGCATCTTTGTATTCCTGTAGAAACAATGCATCTTTACCTAAAACTGCCCCTATGGCTAATGAAGCATGAGCTATTGCATTCATCGCCACGCCGATATCTGTATCCTTATTAACAATTGCAACTAATTTATTTTCAAAAGTCATTTTCATCTCTCATAATTATCATCAATGATATAAAGAACTACCGATCAACTTCGCCAAAAACGATGTCCATGGAGCCGATAATGGCAACGATATCGGCAAGCATATGACCGCGAGACATGAAGTCTAATCCTTGTAAGAAAGCAAAGCCTGGAGCGCGAATTTTACAGCGGTAAGGGTGATTGCTGCCATCCGCTATGAGGTACACGCCAAACTCTCCTTTAGGAGCCTCAGCGGCGGCATAAATCTCTCCACTCGGAACATGAAACCCTTCTGTGTAAAGCTTGAAATGATGGATAAGGGCTTCCATGGAGCGTTTCATTTCTGCACGTGGAGGTGGTACAATTTTTTGATTATTAATATTGATTGGACCTGACGGTAGTTTGTCTAAACATTGTTGAACGATTTTGACGCTCTGTCGCATTTCTTCAACTCTGACCAAATAGCGATCATAGCAATCCCCGTGTTTGCCAATGGGAATGTCAAAGTCTAGCGTTTCATAAATTTCATAAGGTTGCGATTTTCGAAGATCCCAAGGAATGCCGCTTGCTCGGATCATGGGTCCTGAAAAGCCCCAATCAATGGCTTCTTCCGCAGTTACGATGCCAATATCAACCGTTCTTTGTTTAAAGATTCTATTCCCAGTTAAAAGTGTTTCCATATCGTCAATTAGTTTTGGAAAACGATTAATGAAAGTTTGAATTTCATCGACCAATCCATCAGGCAGATCTTTGTGAACACCGCCTGGGCGAATATAAGCAGCGTGTAGTCTGGCGCCACTGACTTTTTCATAAAAGCCCATGATAATGTCACGCTCTTCAAAGACCCAAAGAAAAGGAGTGATTGCGCCAACGTCCATTGCAAAGGTGGCAATGTTTAACAGATGATTCATAATTCGGGTGAGCTCAGAAAACAAAACACGAATATATTGCGCGCGGAGGGGCGGTGTTATCCCAAGTAATTTTTCAACCGCTAAAACATAGGCATGTTCTTGGTTCATTGGCGAAACATAATCGAGACGATCGAAATAAGGTAAAGCCTGAAGATAGCTTTTTTGCTCAATTAGCTTTTCAGTACCACGATGGAGAAAGCCGATGTGAGGATCGGCGCGCTCGACAATCTCTCCGTCCATTTCTAAAATAAGCCGTAAAACACCATGTGCCGCTGGATGTTGTGGCCCAAAATTCATTGTATATGTTTGCTGTGTATTCATGATGCTTTTTCATCACCTGGTATTGAGCTTGTCATACCTTCCCAAGGACTTAGAAAATCAAACGTTCGAAATTCTTGAGTTAGTTTGACAGGTTCATAAGCTACTTGTTTAATCGATTCATCATAGCGAACTTCTGTGTAGCCGCTGAGGGGAAAGTCTTTGCGCAGCGGATGTCCTTCAAAATTATAATCCGTCAAGATACGTCTTAGGTCAGGATGCTCTGAGAAGGTAACGCCAAATAAATCCCAAATCTCTCTTTCATACCAGTTTGCCGCCGGGAAAACGCCTGTTGATGTGAGTAAGGGGGACGCTCCGTCGGTTCTAATTTTAATACGCAAGCGAGCATTATAGGTGAGACTTAATAGATGATAGACAACGACGAATCGTTGAGGTTGCTCCGGATAATCAACGCCGCAGATATCAATTAATTGCTTGAAATGACATTTACGGTGATCTCGTAAAATTGTTAAGGCTCTGATAATTGATCCTGCATAGGTTTCCAAAACCAACATATCTTGGTTTTCTTCCATATGTATAAGGTCTGGGCCCAAAAGCTCTTTGATGATTTCTGCTAAATTATCTTGCATGGTCATTCTACGTTAACAGACGTCTTTTAAATCGCGATGTGTTCTGGATTTTCTTTTGCAGCAGCATGATTCCATATACCAAAGCTTCTGCTGTTGGCGGGCAACCAGGTACATACACATCAACCGGAACGATTCGATCACAACCTCTTACAACTGAATAGGAGTAATGATAATAACCGCCTCCATTTGCGCAGCTTCCCATTGAAATCACCCAACGCGGCTCTGCCATCTGATCGTATACTTTGCGAAGAGCAGGGGCCATTTTGTTGGTGAGAGTGCCGGCGACAATCATGACATCAGACTGGCGAGGACTTGGGCGAAAAACCAGGCCAAAGCGGTCAAGATCATAACGACTCGCGGCGCTATGCATCATTTCAACAGCGCAGCAGGCTAAACCAAAGGTCATTGGCCAAAGAGAGTTGCTTTGTGACCAAGCGGCCAGTTTATCTAGTTGAGTGAGGATATAGCCTTTTTCGTTTAGCTCGTCATTTACAAGTTCAAATAATGCAGCGTCTGTTTTATTCATTCCCACTCCAATGCGCCTTTACGCCATTCATAGAGAAACCCAATAGTTAAAATCAACAAAAAACTAATCATTGACCAAAAACCAAAAACACCAATTTTCTTGAGGGTAATGGCCCAGGGGAATAAAAACGCAAGCTCTAAATCAAAAATGATAAATAGAATTGCAACAACGTAGAAACGGACATCAAAACGACCGCGTGTATTTTGATGCGGGAGATCAAAGGTCTCAAAGCCACATTCATAAGGACTTAGCTTTTCTACGTTAGGGCGATTTTTAGATCTGACCCATGACACGGTAATCAGCGCAATGGATAAACCAAAAGCCAGTCCAAAAAAGATAAAAATTGGTAAATAATTTTCTAACATGCTGCATCATCGCTTATCTTACGTAAACAGTCAATTTGACAGTGAGCATTGTGGATGCTAACACCAATATAAGGTATAGTGCTTTATGTGGATAAAATGACAAATTTAAAAAAGAAAATTCTTGAGAAAACGGCTTGTGTTGGCGTTATTGGTCTTGGTTATGTTGGGCTCCCGCTTGTTAAAGCAGCATTTGGACAGCATTTTCGCGTTATTGGTTTTGATGTTGATCAACAAAAAATAGACAAACTTAACGAAGGAAAAACTTATATCAAGCACATTCCTGAAGGCTTTATACAACAACTTGCACAATCGGATAGATTTCTACCGACGAATGATTTTTCTAAGATAAAAGATGTTGATATTGTTTTAATTTGTGTTCCGACTCCTTTAACACGTTATCGTGATCCAGATATGTCGTACGTCGTACAAACGACTCAAGCGATTGCGCCTTATCTACGAAAAGATCAGCTGATTATTCTTGAGTCCACTACTTATCCGGGCACTTCTGATGAAGTTATCAAGCCTGTTTTAGAGGCAACAGGATTAAAATCAGGCGTTGATTTTTATTTAAGTTATTCTCCTGAGCGAGAAGATCCAGGTAATCCTAATTTTGACACGGCTTCTATCCCTAAAGTAGTCGGAGCAGATGGTGCTGTCGCCTTAGATTTGGCCAATACATTTTACCAGCAATTAACAATTGCAACTGTTCCTGTTTCCTCGCTTGCAACAGCTGAGGCTGTGAAGCTTACGGAAAATATTTTTAGGTGTATTAACATTGCGCTCGTGAACGAATTAAAAATTGTTTTCAGCGCGATGGGCATCGATATTTGGGAAGTTATTGAGGCTGCGAAAACAAAACCTTTTGGCTATATGCCATTTTATCCGGGCCCAGGTTTAGGAGGGCATTGTATTCCAATCGACCCTTTCTATTTAACGTGGAAAGCCCGCGAGTACGGTCTTAACACGCGATTTATTGAGCTAGCAGGTGAAATCAATACCAGCATGCCGACTTATGTGGTGAGTCGTTTGGCCGAAGCTTTAGACCAGAAATTTTCTAAAGGTCTTAATGGATCAAAGATTTTGATTGTCGGAATGGCATACAAAAAGAATGTTGATGATATTAGAGAAAGTCCAGCGTTTGTTATTATTGACCATTTGCGAAATAGAGGTGCGAAGGTTAGCTATTACGATCCTTATGTGGCAGAAGTTTTGCCGATGCGTGAGCACAAGGACTTAGTTGGAATGAAGTGTATTGCTTGGAATGCTCAAACCTTAGCTGGTTTTGATGCTGCGCTTATTTGTACAGATCATGATGAAGTTGATTATGCTTTTCTTGTGAATCATAGTAATCTTGTTCTTGATACACGTAATGCTACCAAAGGTATTGATGACGTTGGGAAAAAGATCTTCTGCGCTTAAGGTTTACGCTCTCTCAAGAAAGAATACAGATGAAAATCGTTTTTTTAGCACGCTCTTTGGGGATTGGTGGCGCCGAAAGACAAATGATTCTCTTGGCAAATGGCTTAAAAGCTAAGGGTCATGATGTTTCTATTGTGACTTTTTATGATCATAAAGCAGAAGACTATCAAGATGTAGCTATTCCGGTGATTAGCCTTAAAAAAGGAGGGCGCTGGGATTTCACATTTTTTAATCGGTTAGTCAAAACCATCAAAGAGCTTTCTCCTGATATCGTGCATGGATATCTCGCTGTTCCTAATATTTTTTCTGTCTTTTTAAAATTACGATTCCCTCGCCTTAAGATTGTTTGGGGCGTTCGTGCCTCTAACATGCAGCTTGAGAATTATGACTATTTAGCGAGGGTTAGTTATCGTTTAGAGTGCTTATTAAGCAGGTTTGCTGATCTGATTATTGTTAATTCGATAGCTGGTTATGATTATGCTGTTAGCAATGGTTTTAAAGCGTCTCGTATGAAATGCATTGCTAATGGGATTGATACTGAAAAGTTTACATTCAACCCATCAGCTCGCAAGAAATTAAGGGACCACTTAGGCTTTGATGACGGTATCATTTTAATTGGGGTGCTTGGAAGATTAGACTTGGTGAAGGCTCATTCGATTTTTTTAAATGCTGCAGCGTTGTTGGCAAAAACATTTCAGGAAGTTCGCTTCCTTTGTGTCGAAGATGAATCGCCTTATTGCCTTTCTTTAAAAGAACTTACGCAGAGTCTAAATATAGCATCTTTAGTTTCTTGGATAACTGTCTCTGAAGAAATTGAGCAAGTGTATCCAGCTTTGGATATTCTTTGCTCTAGCTCGTTTGGTGAGGGGTTTCCTAATGTTATTCCAGAAGCAATGGCTTGTGGTGTCCCTTGTGTGGTAACTGATGTTGGTGATTCAAAAAGAATTGTTGGTGAATTGGGGGTGGTTGTTGCTCCGAATGATTCCCTAGGTCTAAGTTCAGGGATATCAACAATGATTCATAAAATACAAACAGTGAACCCCAATGATGTGCAACAAGAAAACAGATCAAGAATCACAAGCTTGTTTAGCAGACAAAAGCTTATTGTCGATACTGAATCAACTTTATTATCATTAATCGATAAAGGGTAAAAAATATATGTGTGGTATTGCTGGATTTATTGATCTTCGTCTTCAAAATCATGAAGCAGATTTGCGTCATCACGCTGCCTTGATGAACGATACGCTACTCCACCGAGGTCCTGATGACCAAGGGATCTGGGTTGATAGTAGTGTTGGAATTACCTTAGCCCAACGGCGTTTGTCGATTGTTGATTTATCCCCTGCTGGGCATCAGCCAATGGTCTCTTCTTGTGGACGCTGGATTATGACTTACAACGGCGAGACCTACAGTAATCAGGAATTACGTCCCCTCCTTGAGGCAAGAGGTGTAAAGTTCAGGGGACATTCGGATACAGAAGTAATGCTGGAAGCGTGTGCTGCTTTCGGCGTTAAGCAAGCAACAAAACAGTTTATCGGTATGTTTGCTTTTGCCTTATGGGATAGGGAAGAGCAGGTGCTTTATGTAGTGCGTGATCGCCTGGGGATTAAGCCCCTTTATTGGGCCCAAATGGATAAAACATTTCTTTTTGCTTCTGAACTGAAGGCCTTATACGCTTATCCAGGTTTTAATAAGCAAGTGAATTCAGAAGCTGTTTCATCTTACCTTCGGTACGGTTATGTTCCAGCACCTATGACAATTTATAAGGGGGCACAAAAACTTGCTCCTGGAACAATTCTAAAATACAGACCAGGAGAATCATCGGTTGAGCTTGAGTCGTTTTGGTCGCTTGAACAAACGGTTGCGGAAAGCCGGGCAAATCCATCTCGTCTTAATGAAGAAGAGGCTATAGCAGAATTAGATGCTCTTTTGACGGATGCAGTTGGCAGAAGAATGATGGCTGATGTTCCGCTTGGTGCGCTTCTCTCTGGCGGTATTGATTCCTCTGTTGTGGTTGCATTAATGCAAAAGCAAAGTACGCGTCCGATTCAAACATTTACCATTGGCTTTTCTGAGCAGGGGTATGATGAGGCGCCTTATGCTAAAGCTGTTGCGAAGCATCTCGGTACGGATCATACAGAGCTTTATGTAACAGCAGCCCAGGCTCAATCGGTTATTCCAAAGTTACCTCAAATGTTTGACGAGCCTTTCGCTGACTCTTCTCAAATTCCAACATTCTTAGTTTCAGAATTGGCGAGAAAATCTGTAACGGTTGCGTTATCAGGCGACGGCGGCGATGAAATTTTTGCGGGTTACAATCGGTATTTATTGGCGAATCGATTATGGAAATATGTGAAATATTTACCCTGTTCTGGATTAGTTGCTAAAGGTATTACAAATGTATCAGTTGCGAAATGGGATAAAATTAGCCACTCATTACCACCCTTTCTAAAGCTTGCTCGCTTTGGCGATCGGATGCATAAGCTTGCCAATCTTTTAGATAAAAAGAGTATGGATGAATTTTATCAGCACTTTATTAGCCAATGGCAGAATCCAAACCAATTAATGCCAAATATCCTAGAGCCGCATTTGCCGCAGTTTAATTTAAAGTCAGCAAATCTCAAAAACTCTATCGAGCAAATGCAATTTATTGACACATTAACTTACTTGCCGGACGATATTTTAGCGAAAGTTGATCGTGCGAGCATGGCGGTAAGTTTGGAATCAAGAGTCCCACTACTTGATCACCGCGTCATTGCCTGGGCTTGGCAGCAGCCAATGCATTATAAAATCAAACAAAATAAAACGAAGTGGTTGCTTCGGCAGGTGTTGGCTAAATATGTGCCGCCGAATCTTACGGAGCGTCCTAAAATGGGGTTTGGAATTCCGCTCGATAGTTGGTTGCGAGGATCTTTAAAAGACTGGGCTGGCGATCTTTTGCATAGTGATTCTCTAAAAGATTACTTTGAGCCAGCATTGATTCGCAAAGCCTGGGATCAACATCAAACAGGTCATTATAATTTTCAAAGTTCTTTGTGGGTTATCTTGATGTTCCAAGCCTGGCGTGAAAAGTGGGATAAACAATAAAAAGCAAACTATAGTTTCATTTTCTGTTTTTTGTTAAGAAAAACAAAACTATCCTTTGTTTCTTTTTAGGGATTCATGAGACTTTAAATGAAAAAGAAGCTGTGGTTTCTTTTTTGTAACTTCATTAAACTCTTAAATATGAAAGTATTTAAAAAATTTCTTAATCTAATCCTGCCGCCTCGGTGCCTTAGTTGCGGTGATATCTGTCTAGAGACTGGTCAACTTTGCCCCCCATGCTGGAAAGAGATTCATTTTATTAGTGATCCTCAGTGTTCCATTTGCGGCTGGCCTCTTCCTTATCAAGATTCTTTAGGAATGATCTGTGTTCATTGTGCGCACAAAAAACCTTTATTCACGATGGCGAGATCCGTCATGGCGTATGATAAAGCATCCTCAGGCATCATTCTTAAATTAAAACATGGTGACGCTACCTATCTTGCTCCGGCGCTCGGGGAATGGATGCGAAGTCGGAGTGAGGATCTGTTAAAAGACATCGATTGCCTCATCCCTGTGCCTTTGCATTGGTTTCGTTTATTTATGCGTCGTTATAATCAGGCGGCAATTCTGGCAAAAGGGATATCAAAGAAAAACTCTCTGCCTGTCATGCCACATCTTTTGCGGCGGCAACGTTTTACAAAATCACAAGCACATTTAAATTCTAAACAGCGACAGCGCAATGTGAGAAAAGCTTTTTACGTTCCCTTAAAGCAAAGGGAGTTTTTGCAGAATAAAAAAATTGCTTTGGTTGATGATGTTTTTACGACTGGCGCCACCATTAATGAATGCACTCGCGTTCTGCTAAAAGCAGGCTGTGCAGAGGTGCGCGTCATAACGTTAGCTCGCGTTGCGCAGAGAGATTAAACGCAGTTACTGCCGATTATAAGAGATAGATTTAGATATATTGTGCCCAGGACGAATATTTATTTTTTGAGAAACAGAAATTTTAGCAGGTTCTAAAATGTAAGACTCCATGGCTCTTGCTAAGAAGAACCCTGATAATAGGACCATTGACGATCCAACTAGCATGCAGAAAAGTATAAATTTCATGTATCGATGTCCATAATTTCTTACGCTCAATACCTTATTTATACAAGAGATGTCCTTAACAAAAAGTTAATGCGGCAATAATTGTAGGTTTTAAACGCCTCGAAATTGTTCTGGATCAATTTTTTCATAATGAAGAATATCAGTAAAATGCTCAGGCAATGGAGCTACAAAAGTTAAGAAGTTTCCTTCAGAATCTCTGAGCGAGATTTTGCGAGCATGAAGATAAAGCTGGTCACTCATAACAGCTCTGCCGCCGTACTTTCTGTCCCCAAGGATAGGATAACCAAGATGAGAGCAATGAACACGTAACTGATGCGTGCGACCTGTCTCTGGAGCTAATTCCACCCAACTACAGTCATTTTTTCGCAAATGCTTCAGAACACGATAATAGGTTCTGGCTACCTTACCATTTTTTTCATCAACGCCAACTTTTTCAAAGTCGCCTTGAAATCCTTTTGTTAATGGGGCGTCAATAAGACCTTGCCCAACGGTTGGCTGTCCTTGAATGATTGCCCAATACATCTTCTTGATTTGGCCCTGCTTGAAAGCTAGTGCCATCTGTGCCGCCATTTCAGCTGTTTTTGCTACAACGAAAACACCGCTTGTATCGCGATCTAGGCGATGCACTAAACGATATGTTGCTCTCTTAATTTTGCCATAACCTCTTAGCAAACCGTCAAGATGACGATAAGTTTTTGTGCCGCCTTGTACAGCCAACCCAGCAGGTTTATTAAGAATTAAAAGCTCTTCATCTTCCCAGATAAGCATCGATTCAATGAAAGCTTTATCTTCAGAAGTAAATTCAACTTCTTGCTCAGCTCTTTGATTTAATTTACGGGATTGTTTGAAAAGTTCTTCAAAATCGGAAGGAAGTGTAACTTTTTGACCAGAGACCACTCGTGTTCCAGCAATGACCTTGAGGCCACCAACGCGAATTTTTCCCTGTCTTAGGAGTTTTTCAATAATACCTTGAGTGATAGACGGATATTTTGTCTTCAGCCAACGATCTAATCTGATTGAAGATGAATCAACAATTAGCTCTAAGGTCGTTTTTTCTGGTATAGAATTCATTTTAATTTGCGACCTAGGGAGGGGAGGAGGCAATCCCTCAAACGTTAGAATGAGGGATTGTACTTTAAATACTAAGCTGCTTTTATGTGAGCTTCTTTTTGAACAACGGCTTCTTCTGCAGATTGTGCGACGTTCACGAGAATATTCACAGAAACTTCAGGGTGCAAAATAATCTTAGCATTGTGAATACCAAGAGTTTTAATCGCAAGTTCTGAGTCAACTTGATTACGAGCTACTGTGATTCCAACTTCTTGTAATGCTGCAGCAACATCTTGACTACGTACTGATCCATATAATTGGCGCATTTCACTAGCCTGACGCACTAACGTTACCATTACGCTATCAAGGCTTTTTGCAACATGCTCAGCTTCTTCACGACGTTTAATGTTCGTCACTTCTAATTGAGCGCGTTGTGATTCAAAAAACGCAATATTATTTTTTGTGGCACGTAGTGCCTTTTTCTTAGGCAGCAAGAAATTTCTGGCAAAACCAGTCTTAACTTCTACAGTCTGTCCCATATATCCTAATTTATCGACTCTTTCCAATAAGATGACCTGCATCTTAAGAACTCCTTCAAAAAAAACAACTATAAGTCTTGAATATGTTTCTGTCCAACTCGTTGGCGTAAACCATACCACGGCTCAAGAACACCTAACCCTACAATAAGCAGGGCAGGCCAAACAAGAAAAAATGCAATAACGACGATGACATTGAATAAGAATCGTGAATTCTTAAATTGCATCAACCATAGATAGATAACATGCAAACCAATTATGAACAAGGGAATACTGGACAAAGAAACGATTGTCTTACCAATAATTACAAAATTTTCTGATAACCCAAAGTTAATAGGTAAATGGGGGGCAATAAAAATCAAAATACCAATGATTAAAGGGATGTCCCAATAATTTGGTACATGCCAGTCGGCTAACGAAAGCGGGGGGCGTAAATTAAGCTTGAAATTCGCGAGCAGTTTTATCGCAACCACGGCATTAACCATATTTACAATAATCCAGGATGCTCCAATGATTCCAAGAGAGAATGGAATAATGTTTGCACTTGAGGTCTCTGAAATTATGCCAGGCTCAAGTATTGAATTTATCCAGTTTTGGATGCCTGCCATAACGTCGATATTATTGGCCGAAGCGATGATTAGAGCTGCAGATACTACAACTATAACAACTGCAACTAACCATGAAATCACATGGCCGAGAGGATACCACTGCTGATCGCTATTTTGTCTTAAAGATAAATGCACGATGAGGATAGTTGGTATCACATTCATAATGGCAAAAAGACCAGCTTGATTGGGCCCAAGCGCTAGAAAAAACAACAAGAATGGCACGAGACAAGCAATAGCACCATTAGATTTACCCCAACCAAAGCCAACCATATACAAGGGGAGCGCGGCAAAGTAACTCAATAAAAACCCTAAGACGGGTATAAACAAGGGGGATAAAGAAAAGACGGTGCACAAAGCACCGCCCATTATTGCAATTAAGACAGGTGATAGTTCAGAAATTGTCTTCTGCATAAAATATACCTAAAACGTAAGAACTTTTCAGCTCATTTTCACAAGATCCCGGGCTTGACCCGGGGATCTTTAAAAGAAAAGTTATAGTTGTTTAAAACAATTTTCTGAATACTGTCTATTCAGCTACGTATGGCATTAAAGCAAGGAAACGTGCTCTTTTAACAGCTTGAGAAAGATCACGCTGCTTTTTGATAGAGACTGCACTGATGCGGCTTGGCATCATTTTTCCACGTTCTGAAACAAACTTATAAAGTAAACGTACATCTTTATAATCAATTTTTAGACCATTAGCGCCTGAAAAAGGGCATGTTTTACGACGACGGAAAAACTGACGTCTTACAGGACCTTTTTGGTCTCCACGAGCTTCGCCGCCCTCTTCACGATTAGGTGAATAGCTGCTACCGCCTTGGCGATCATTTCTTGGATATGAAGATGAATTATTATTCACTGTGTTCATGCGATTTCTCCAATTTCTTCAGGTGCTACAATAGGTTCAACAGCAGCTAGATCAATTCCAACTTCTTCTACTGCATCATCATCGGAGAATCCACCGCGATAATTGTCGTCTCTATAGCTACGTTGTTGCATTAATGGTGAAGGGTTGTTGTCTAAAACATCAACACGTACTGTTAATATGCGCAAAATATCTTCGTTTAGTTTCATTTGGCGTTCCATCTCAGCAACACCAGCAACACCAGAAGTGATATTCATCAAAACATAGTGTCCTTTGCGGTTTTTCTTAATTCTGTAAGCAAGCGCTCTCAGACCACAAAATTCAGTTTTGCTAACTTCACCGCCATGCTCACGAATAACATTTGCATAACCTTGTGCCAGGAGTTCAACCTGACTTGTCGTCAAATCTTGACGAACGATAAAAACAGTCTCATAAAATCTCATAAAATAACTCCTTATGGTTGATAACTTGATCTCAAGCTACAGCTCATTTTACAAATAAATGAGCAAGGAGCAAAAATTAAGCCGCACACACATGGAGTGCAGCCTGATATCAGCTCACCGCAGACTATACGGTAATTTAACGCACAAATGCAAATGATTTTTCCGTTAATATAGCGACAATACTTGCGTGTTAATGATTTGCTCAGAAAACTCAGTCTCAATGCGTTTGCGACCATTCGCTCCCATTGTCAGGCGTAGAGCTTTATCATTGGCAAGGGTTTGTATTGCCTTGGCAAGGGCAACTGAATCTTTCGTTGGTATTAAAATGCCATTGTAGCCATCTTTGACAATTTCACGACACCCAGGCACATCACACGTTATTATTGGGCGACCACAGGCGGCCGCTTCTAACAGAGACTTCGGTAGGCCCTCACGATAGCTTGGCAATATTGCAATATGCGATTCTTGATAAATTTTTACGATATTCGATTGATATCCTTGCCAGGTCACAATGCCTTCTTCGTTCCATTGTTTGAGAGTTTGAATTGGTATAGATGCTGGATTCTGATCATCTGGATCTCCAATCAACTGGATTTGAATATTATATGAACGCAAAAGATGTGCTGCAGCAACCAATTCTCCAACACCCTTCGTCCACAGCATTCTTGCAACTAAAGTAACTTTTATTGTTGAGGTAACTGGCTCTTCAGAGGGAGAAAAGAGATCTGGATTAACGCCAGCACCAGGAATAAGGAAAATCTTTTTCGGATTTATAAGGGTGCTGAGCTGTTGTTTGTCATCCTGATTTTGCACAATCGTTTTGACCGGAGCACGATTTAACAAAAGACGAAACGCTAGTCGCATTGGATAGCGAACAAGTAGGGCCTTCAGGTGATTTTGCGTAAAGACATAGCCAAGGCCTGCAATAGCATTAATGACATTGGGAACTCTGGTTAAAAGTGCGCAAAATGTTCCATAAAGAACTGGTTTAATTGCTACATGGTGGACAATATCAGGTCGGTATTTTCTGTACGCTAAAAGAATTTTCCAGAGGGTTTTTATCTCAACAAAAGGGTTAATGCTCCCTCGTTTAAAATCAATAGGAATAACGCGAATGCCTGCACGTTCAATCTTGTCCTGATAATTGCTAACTGCTGTTACAACCGTTACTTCATAACCTTGCTTTTTTGCAGCAATGGCTAAGGGAAGGCGGTGGCTACAAAAATAGCGATCATCAGCAACAAGATAAAATAGTTTTTTATACTCTTCATTATTCGAATTGTGGGTTCGTTGTTCTGCGGAAGTTCGCATTCTCATGTACTTTTGTGTACATATCGAATGCTCATTTCTTGAACGCCTGCCCACATTTCGAATTATTTTGAGTATATTAGTTTGCATTCCGAAGTTTTATCATCCCTAAAGCAATTAAGGCAATAACGGCTCCCACCGTCAAATAATAAGCGGGAACTAAGTTTGATCCAGTAATTGTAATTAAATACGTTACAACCATTGGTGCTGTGCCTCCAAACAAAGGGCCACTAATATTCGTTGTCACAGCAACAGCGGAGTTACGTATTTCCGTTGGATAGGATTCTACCATCATTGCTGGTAAGGGGCCAAAATATCCCCCAACTCCAATTGCTAAGATCGTTTGGGCTAGGAAGATTACCGTGGTGTCTTGGGTGCCATTAATAATCATCATTAAAGGAATTGTGCCAAAAGCAAAAATAAGCGCTGCTATTGCCATAATTCTTTTGCGCCCATAAATATCAGAAAGCCAAGCTGCTCCAATCGTAACGGCGCTCACAATAAGCATGTTGATAGTGTTTATTGTAAAGGCCACGTCTTTGGGGAAATGCAAAAACTCTGTCAAATGAGTCGTCATGTAGACAAAGAGAATGTAGAAACTTAAGTCATGCAACATTACCACCAAAACCAAAGTTGTTAATGTTTTTCCATAGTTTTGAAAAAGTTCTTTTAATGGTCTTTTGACAGTTTTTCCAGATTCTTTGGCTTTTTCATAATCTGGAGATTCCTCAATGTTGCGGCGCATGTAATAGCCAACGAAACAAATACCAACGCCTAATAAGAAAGGAATACGCCAACCCCAACCACCTAGTTGATCTTCAGTTAAGAAATGAGAAAATAAAGCAGCTGTAGCAGAGCCAAGCATTAAACCAATCAAACAACTGGTCACAGCAAAACTACCGATTAGTCCGCGGCGATTTTTTGGGCTATGTTCTGTTGTAAAGGTAATTGAGCCGCCATAGTTTCCGCCCATAGAGAAGCCTTGAAGCATGCGCATAAGAACCAATAAGATAGAGGCTGTAACCCCAATATCTGAATAGGTTGGCAGAATACCAATGATTGTTGTTGGAATAGCCATAAGTAAAATCGTCATAATTAAAGCTTTTTTACGGCCCAAACGATCACCAATATCGCCAAAGAACATACCGCCAAGTGGTCTAACGAGGAATCCTGCCGCATAAACACCAAAGGCAGAAATAAGCTCTGTCATTGGATCGTCGCTTGGAAAGAATAATTTTCCAATTATAGGCGCAAAATAACCAAATAATGCGAAATCATACCATTCAAATAAGTTCCCCATCATACTGGTAATAACAGTACGTGCTAACGAGGAATGTGCTAATTTTTTAGACATAGAAACACCATGAAACTTTAAATTTATAAAAAAATAAAAACGGAGAAATTATAGAGAGATGAATGAGTATGCATGACGGTAGCAACCGCCGAGTCGCAGGGAAAGAGAAATAGTGTTTTTAAACATAGTCATCATGAAAATAAACTGCCATGTTTTGAAAATTATTTCAAGAATTTATTGCAACGATTTTTCAAAGTTGAATTGCTGAGTTGTTGTTAACGTATTGACATTTTTTACTGGCGATTATATGTAAAATGAAATTTTTTATTTATCCTAAGGTATGTTTTGTGCAGAGTTTACTCAAGATTATTGTGTTTGTTGGTCTATCATCATCTTTTGTCTGCTCTATGGAGGAGATTATAGATCCTACGCGACTCAGAGGTGCAGCTTTGGTCAAATATAAAAGTGATCTTAAAGAACAGGAAAAAGCAGCAAGAAAAGCAGCAAGCGGAGAAAGGCAAAGAATAGCTAAAGATAAAGCAGAGCAGGAAGAAGCAGAAGCTCTGAGGCTTCGAACTATAGATCGCGAAAGAGAAGCAGCTGCTAGAGCACAAAGAGAACAAGAAGCGGCTGAAGAGAGACGACGTCAGTGGCAAACAGAGCGTGAGAGAGCTGAAAAATTAGCATTAGAACGTCAATCTAAAGTGTCGTCTGATGCTGCGTTTGCAACAAAACAACTATCCAAAGCAGAAAAAAGAAGATTAAAACAATTGGCTGAAATAGAGACAAGAAAAAAAGATGAAGAGAGGAGAGCTGCGGCTATTGCAATAAAAGAGAGCAAGAAAAAAGCAGCTCAAGCAAGTCTTTCAAGAAGAAGTGAAGGTGCTAATCATAGAACGCTAGCTATAGATTATTGGGGACGACTGGATCCAGAATTACAACTTCCCTTGTCTGCATTAAATCCTGATGCAATAAGTGCTGTGAATGATGTCCTCTTAAATATAGATTTTGAAATTGCAAAACAATGGCCGCACAGAGAGTCTTTGATAGAATATTTAAGGCTGCGTCAAGATTTGCCGCAAGGTGTCTATCAGATGGGGCGATGTCATGAAGAAGGCTTTGCTTTTCCTGAGAAAGATATAGCTGCAGCTGAAGACTGTTTCCGTCGTGCTGCTAGTGCAGGTCATGAAAAAGCTGAAGAGCGTTTGCAGATGCTTAGAGAGAAAGCTACAAGTCTTAGAGTTGGTGATGCGGTTTCAAGTGGTGAGCAAAACATTACGTGTGAAATGTTGCAGTGTGCGATAGCAGGGGATGAAGATGCATACTTTCAAATCGGCTTTTGTTGTGAAATGGGATATGGGATTGTTCAAAGTTTCTCTGAAGCGGCGAGATGGTACCATTTTGCTGCAGAAAAAAAGCATACAGATGCAGAAAATAGATTAGCTTGGTTTTATAAAAAGGGGTTTGGTGTCCAGAGAGATGACATACGGTCTGCTTATTTTTATAAAAAAGTTGCAAAAAAAGGAGACAGAAGCGCTCAATGTAATTTCGCAATGGCTTGTGCAAGTGGCGATGGAGTGCCAAGAAATATGAATAAAGCTATGATATACTATGCGCGTTCAGCAGCGCAAAAATATCCGCCAGCACAATTTCATTTTGGATGTTATCTTTATTTGGGGGTAGAAGTTGCTCAAGATACTGAGAAAGGTCTGTGCTTAATTAGGGCTGCGGCAGACCAGGGTATGCCAGATGCACAAGACGCATTAAGGCAAATAGAGAGCGGTGCAACTTTAATTGCTTCCTTTATTTCTCGTACTTAAATTTATTTTTAAAGCTCTGTCATTTTTTTTCCTCGAAAAAACAAGGCCTACACTGGATTTAATTAAAAAAGGAAATATTTCTTTCAAAGAATGTGACGACAAGCTTTGACTAAGTGAAGAATCTGGAGTAACTTCTAGTAATTGCAAATGATTGATATTTTGCAAACAACAAATATAAGGACTTAGATTATGGCAACCGGTAAAGTTAAATGGTACAACCCGACAAAGGGTTATGGTTTTATTCAACCTGATGATGGCAGCAACGATATTTTCGTTCACATCACAGCTGTGGAACGTGCAGGAATTTCAAATCTTGCTGAAGGCCAAGCGATTAGCTACGAGCAAGCAACTGAAAAAGGCAAAGTTTCAGCGGTTAATTTAAAGATCGTTTAACTTTAGACGTTTCTTGAGTCATGCACGGGATTTTTAATTCCGTGCATGTTTTTTTTCTACCAATCAATTTCTAGCTTTTGGTTTTACCAAAGCTACCTCCAACAAAGTTATCATTCATTGGTGCTGTTGTTTTCTTTCCAACGTTATCATAGTTTTCTTTGATCCACGCATCAGCAGATGCACGTCCCTTTTCAAACAAATGAGTTAAAAATTCCCACTCTGTGTTGAGTTTACTAGACCAGCCAAGATCTTGGAATGCATCCTCATCTTCAATAAGATGCATGTTTACTCTTTTAATTTTTTCCTTATCAAGCATTCCTTTGTCGATTAAATCGGTAATAAAGGAGATCGCTCTCATTTCACGTACAACAGAAGCGTTGTTACTAATCTCATTAAGGCGATCGGCAATTTCTCTTGATGTTGTTGGTAATTTATTACGTACAGTTGGATTTAGCTTGATTAAAATAATGTCAGGTGTTTCACAGTTGTAAATAAGAGGGAAGAACACAGGATTTCCAATAAACCCACCATCCCAATAATAATCGCCATCAACCATGACAGCATTGTGAATTGTTGGTAAACAAGCTGTGGCTAGTAAGCATTCAATTTTAAGTTCTTCAATTGAAAAAACTCTTAGCTTCCCTGTGTAAACATGTGTTGCGCAGAGGAAAACTTTACATCCTTTATACTCTCTAAGTGCCTCAAAATCGAAAGACTTCACAAGCACATCTTTCAGTGGGTCAGCTTGCAGTGGATTTAATTCATAAGGAGAGAACATGCGACTCAAGTAGTCAAACATTATATAACCAGGTGAATTATACATTGTGAATTTACCTAGCTTTTTATCAATAGGGCCGCGTTGATTCAGGCTGCTGTTTTTACCAACGTCACTAATGCGAGACCAAAAAGCTCTGAGCTCTTCTCTGGCTTGTTGATTGCCACCTTTCATCAAGCCTTGAGTCACTGCAACAGCATTCATGCCACCAGCACTTGTTCCGGTTAAGCCTTGAATTTCAAAGCGTCCATCTTCGAGAAGGCGATCGAGAGCTCCCCAGCTAAAGGCGCCATGCGAGCCACCGCCTTGTAATGCAATAGAAACCTTTTTAACTTCTTTGTTGTCACTACCTGGAGATGTTGTTTTTTTGCTCATGACTGTTAACCTTCCCTGCATAATATCTGAATTTCCTTAGGTCAGAGTACCGCACAGATGGTTAATTTTTTGTTAAGATTTTTAAAAGTTAAAAAGTGGAGAGAGAATCATTTCGTCAACATATTGTAAATCGGCTCTAAGTCCGAAAACATCACATCTGGTGTTTCGATTCCTTCAGGAATTTTCTCTGCACCAACGCCAATTGCCCTTATGCTCGCTGCTTTTGCAGACTTCCAATCAACAGGAGTATCACCAATCAACCAAACGTCCATTGAGGGTTTCGTCCCTAATTGTTCAAGCGCCAATTGCACGGGGGCGGGGTCAGGTTTATCGCGTACCGCATCTGCAGAGCCAACCACAGTACCAAAATATTCAGAAAAACCTAAATGCATGACTTCTTTAACGAGCAGTTGCTTATTTTTATTGCTAACAAGACCAAGGGGAATCCCGCGCGCTGTTAAACATTTGATCACTTCATTTGCAAAAGGCAGTAGCACAAGGTCATCTAAATGACGGGCCTGTATATAACCATAAAAATCATCCATTGCAGATTGCCAATCATCAGGGAAAAGCTTTGGAAGTCCCTCACGTGCAGATTCGTGACATCTCTCTTTTGTTTCTTTTAGTGTCCAGGGTGCAAGTCCCCTTTTTTCAAATACAACACGCATACCACCGTGGATGAGTGGCCACGTATCAACTAAGGTGTTATCCCAATCGAATAAAACGGCTGTAGGAATTGTAAGTGTTGCCATAAAAGCTTCTGATTTTGCTGAGTATATGAACATATATAATCCATGTTTGCATACTCGCCTAGATAAAACGGTTTGCTATAATAATCAAATGGCTTGATTTGTGTAATTGATGTTCGTATCAGACCGTCAATCAGTCGCGCTTGAAATGTGTCCAAAGAAAAAGGATATACCTCAACGTAAAAATAATCATAGGGGAGATGCGATGGAGAGGGAGTGGAAAAAAATTCTTCATTTTTTAATGCTATGCTTTCTTGAAAAAGAATGCTGCAGGGTGCATTTTTGCGAGATAAGATTTCTCCGCTTACAAAAGCACTAAATTCATCGTTCTCATCTAATATGCTTGTTGTTTTTTGTGATCCATATAACGATGAGGCACTGAAATTCTTAACTGATTCTGCAATATTTCCAAGTGAAGAATACCAATCCACCGCTTGTCCTGCGTTGTCTGAACAGAGTAGTAGACAAATGATTGCAATGTACTTTTTGCTGATCACTAAAAAACACCTTTTCTCCTATAATTATTCACCAAAGGATAAAAGAAAAGTGATTTAAATTTAGTTAAAATTTTATTTTATGTGTTTTTTAGTGGAGTTTGCGTTGCTAATGTGTTATGTTATAACATAACAATAAAGGGTTGCCATGAATTTCAATGTTTATGTGAGTGATAGCTTAGGGCGTCAAATAGCTGTGCTCTCAAAAGAAGAAGGCAAGAGCCGCAATGCTTTGATACGTGAAGCTATCGAATGTTATCTAAAGAGTAAAACTCACACAACCTGGCCACAAGAAGTTCTTGAATTCAAAGGTATCGAGGAAGAAATTCCATCTTTTGAATCCTTTCGCTCAGAGCTTAACCCTCTTTTAAATCAAAAGATTTTTTAATGTATTTGCTCGACACTTGTGTAATTAGTGATTTTGTCAAAGGTAACATGGCAACACTTGAAAAGATGATAAATTGCAGTCCGTCGGATATTGCGATTTCGACTGTGACAAAAATGGAAATTGAATATGGGTTGAAGAGAATTCCTGAGCGACGGATGAAAATTGATCTCATTCTTAGAAGTCTATATGAGTCCATCCATATACTACCATTTTGTCAACAATCAGCTAGCATTGCTGCTGAATTAAGATATGAGCTTAGCAAAGAAGGTATGCCCATCGGACCTTATGATTTTTTAATTGCAGCAACGGCTTTAGCAAACGAAATGATTATGGTAACCTCTGATCTCAAAGAGTTTAATAAGATCAAGAGCTTAAAAGTTGAAAATTGGCGCTATGAGTAAAATATTAATTGATTTGCCCGAAGTTATAGAAACTCCTCGATTAAAATTGCAAATGCCTTGCGCTGGCTTTAGTGAGAAATTACATGCTGCTATCTGTGATGGTTTTGAAGATTATGTGAAATGGCTTAACTGGCCCGCAACAATTCCAACTGTAGATATGCTTGAAGAAGAATGCAGAAAGCATCATGCGGAATTTATTCTTCGAGATTTTATTCGCTATCTAATTATAGACAAAACAACCGAAGATGTAATAGGAAGATGTGCCTTACCTTCCTTTCAGGCTAATTGGATGATTCCTCAGTTTGGTATTTCATATTTTATATGTAAAAGCCAAAGGTCAAAAGGTTATGCAACTGAAGCGGCGCATGCCTTAAGTCTTCTTGCATTTCAAACTTTAAAAGCTAGAAAACTTGAGATTTATTGTGATGCTGAAAACATAGTTTCTGCTAAAATTCCATTAAAGCTTGGGTTTAATCTAGAATACACACAAAGAGGAGGTTGGCCAAAGCAAGATGGAAAGCTCGCTGAATTACAGACATACTCTGTATTTTCTGAGGACGATCTCTCAAATTTGAATAATCTATAAAATCAAGACCTTAAAGCTTCAATCGGATCAAGGCGTGAGGCACGCCAAGAGGGATAAACTGTAGCTAGAAAAGATAATGCTAAAGACATAATGATAACAGTGACAACTTCGCTCCAATCAACTTTGGCGGGGAGTTGCGAGAGAAAATAGATCTCAGCACTAAAAAGTTCTGTGCCACTTAGTCTTTGCAGAAATTGACGAATGGATTCAATATTTAATGCAAAACTAAGACCTAAAAGAACACCAGAAAGCGTTCCAATTGTGCCAATGCTTGCACCAGTCAGAAAGAATATCTTTAAGATGGAAGAGCGTGCCGCGCCCATGGTTCGCATAATTGCAATGTCGCGCGTTTTATCCTTCACCAGCATGATGAGGCTTGAAATGATGTTAAAAGCAGCAATGACAATAATCAGAGTCAGAATTAAAAACATAACATTTCTTTCAACTTGCACAGCATGAAAGATACTGGAATCTGAGTGCTCCCAATCGAGAACTTTTGCTTTTTCGCCCACGAGACTTTGGATTAAAAATCCACGCTCTGCCGTTTTCTCAATATTATCGACAAAGATTTCGAGGTGGGTTACTTGATCTGGAAGTTTAAAAAATTGCTGAGCCGAAGGCAGTGTCATAAAAATAACGCTTTTGTCAAACTCGTGCATGCCAACTTCGAAGATAGCTGTAACCTTGAAACTTTTCTGCCGTGGAATGGTGCCAAATGCTGTTACATTTCCAGTTGGACTAATCATGGTGAGATGATCGCCAACACTTATGTGCAGTTGATCTGCCATGCGTCTTCCAATCATGATCGAGTCTGGATCATTAAAGTCTTTCAAAGACCCTTGCTTAATATTATCGACAATCAAGGCGCGTTTTTGCAAATCTTCAAGCTTAATTCCATGTACGGCCACACCGCGAGCTTGAGATCTGAACGTAATAATCGCTTGGCGTTCAACCATAGGGTAGACGCCAACGACGCCTGAAACATGGCGTGCTTCTTCTGTCAGGGCATCAAAATTCGTAAGAGGGGCATGGATACCATGAACCACAAGATGGCCACGCATCCCAATAATTCGCGTAAGAAGTTCTTGGCGAAATCCATTCATAACAGACATAACAATAATCAATGTTGCAACGCCAAGTGCGATACCTAGAAAAGAAAACCCGGCAATGACTGAAATAAATCCTTCTTGCCGCGGTGATCGCAGATAACGATAAGCAACCAGACGTTCAAATGATGAAAATAAAAAGTTCATCTGACGTTTAATTTGCTGGTTATAAAGCTAAGTGCTGATTCGAAGGGAACTTCCTGACGCTCTCCCGTTTTGCGGTTTTTAATTTCAACAATCTTATTTTCAACCGTTTTCTTGCCAACGATAATTTGCCAAGGCAGACCAATTAAATCCATATCTGCAAACTTGGTACCGGCTCTTTCATCTCTGTCATCAAGCAGAATCTCAATTTTCTGGTTTAGGAATTGGGTATAAAGAGTTTCTGCAAGTGGATCTGCTGCCTGGTTTCCTGATTGAGCATTAATTATGCCAACGATGAATGGAGCCACAGATTCAGGCCAAACAATACCATTGTCATCGTGACTTGCTTCAATAATGGCGCCAACCAAACGCGAGACACCAATTCCATAAGATCCCATTTCAGGGATGATCATTTTTCCATCAGGGCCAGCAACTTGAAGTCCAAGAGCTTTCGAATATTTTTGACCAAAATAGAAAATGTGGCCGATTTCAATACCGCGCGCGCTTCGTAATTTCTCGACAGGGCATAGAGTTGGATCATGTTTTTCATCAGCTGCAGCGTATAAGTTTTGTAAGGTTGCAAAGTTCATTTGCTCAGGAGTTAACCCATCAAAAGTAGAATCATAATAGATACAGCTTTCTCCCGTTGGCGCAACAATTTGAAACTCATGACTTAAGTTTCCACCAATGGCGCCTGAGTCTGCCTTAACAGGGATTGCTGTTAGTTCCATCCTTGCAAAGATGCGCAAATAACTTTCAAATATTTTCTCATACGTTTTTTTAGCGCCTTCATAATCTATGTCGAAGGAATAGCCATCTTTCATCAAAAATTCACGGCCGCGCATCACGCCAAAACGAGGGCGAATTTCATCGCGGAACTTCCATTGAATTTGATAGAGATTTTGAGGTAGCTGACGATAGCTTTTTAAATACTGGCTAGCGATATCGGTAATGACTTCTTCATTGGTTGGGCCATAGAGCATCTCACGATCATGACGGTCTTTAATGCGCAGCATCTCTTTACCATAGTCTTCATAACGACCACTGCGACGCCACAGTTCAGCAGGCTGAATTGTCGACATCAAAACTTTGTGACAACCAATGCGATCTTGCTCTTCACAAATAATTTTCTCAATTTTTTCCAAAACACGAAGCCCCAAAGGAAGCCAAGAATAAATTCCTGAGGTTGTTTGATTAATCATCCCAGCGCGAAGCATCAAACGATGCGAAGCAATCTGCGCTTCAGCAGGAGTTTCTTTTAATGTTGGTAAAAAATAATGTGATAAACGCATAAGAAACATCTTTATAAATAGAGTTATATCTATTTTTAGAAACAGAATGATCTTTTGTCTAGGTTTAAACTTATAGATAGGTGAATTTAGGAAAGAAAATGCCAAAAAAAAGGAGCCAGGCAATTTGCCTGACTCCTTAAATACTTCAGTTAGATTAAGAAACTAAAGTTTATTCAGCTGGAGCTTCTTCTGCAACCGGAGCTGGAGCTTCTTCTGCAGCCGGAGCTGCTTCACTACCACCTTCAGCTGGAGCTGCATCTTCAGCTGGAGCTTCTTTTTTAGCTTTCTTGCTAGAAACATGCTTTGCTGCACCAATCTCACCAAGATTCATGCCATCAAGTTTCTTGAGCGATGCGAGGATTTGCTTTGCAATGACTACAGCTTTCTTCAATTTAGCTGCGTCTGTTGTTCCATCAGTTAGCTTTCCTGATTTACCTAACTCAAATACTGCGTACATAGCTTTAGCAAGCATTTTTGAGCCATATTGACATGGTTTTGTAAAATCTTTGCCTTTCTGCATTTTACAGCCATTTTTTAGGAAAGCAGCACCACCAGCATCAAAAACTTCTAACCCAGCATGATCTGCGCACTCTTTAAGTTTCGCTACATTGCTTGTATCCATCTTTGATGTACAAGCATCAGCACTTTTTCCTTTTGCAGATGAACCAGCTTTACCACCAAGCTTCATTTTATCAAGTTTTTTCATTTTACCAACAATGTCTTTTGCTATGTTCTGAGCCTTTGCTGCTTTTGGATGAGATCCCGCGCCCATTTTAGCTAGCTCAAGAATAGAAAATCCTCCCTTAGCGAGCATTTTTGATCCTTGCTTACACGCTGGTGAAAAGTCTTTACCTTTAACAGCCGCACACTTTTCTTTAAAGAAAACAGCATTACCAGCATCGAGAACGTCTAATCCAGGCTTATCGCCACAAACTTTAAGTGCTGCTATATCTTTTGTGTCTATGCTTTTATTGCATCCAGCTTGAGCTTGGAAGGTTGTCACAGACAACGCCAAGGCCAATGCAGATAATTTTAACGATTTTATCATTTTTTGAGTCCTCATAATTTGATATTAATAACAGTTATACATATGAGAATATGGCAATTTGATTAACAGTTGGTTAATTTATCGGGCTGATTCTAATCTTAGCTTAGGATTAAATTTTATAACCAGAGCACTGCCACGATGACCAAATTTATTTTTTGGATGGTTACGCCAGTGAGTTTTTGATTTCGATGGCCATAAAGACCTGATTTTAAATGATTTCTTGCGGATATATTCTGAATTAAGGTTTTTAAAGTAGGATAAATATCTACTCAGTTTCGTCCTGTATTATAGACGGAGTAACATGCTGTCGGATGAGAGTTTCAATTTTCTCTGCTTGAGCAAAAGATGGGTCAATTAAAAAGACCATCGTCGGAGCAAACTTAAGATTCAGTTTGCGCCCCAGTTGACTGCGAAGATAACCACAAGACTTTGCTAAATATGCGATCGCTTCTTTCTGATTCTGACCGCCTAAAGGCATGATGTAAACCGTGGCGTTGCGAAGATCAGGAGAGATTTTTACCTGAGTAATAGTAATAGAACGATCCATTTTTAATTCAGGATTATCTTCCAGGACGCGTGAAGGAATATCTCCACGCAAAAGAATGTTTGCAAGAATATGACGAACCTCTTCACCGACACGAAGTTGGCGGTGACTAGGTGCTTTTGTTGCAACAAAAAGACGATCCCGATCTGTCATTCGTTATGTTCCCTAAAGCTGACGAGCAATCGTTTCAACCTCGAAACACTCAATTATATCACCAGCGCGGATGTCCGTATAATTTTCAAACGCCATACCGCATTCGTAATTATCTTTAACTTCTTTAACTTCATCTTTAAAGCGTTTCAGAGTTTTCAACGAACCTTCATGAATGACAACGTTGTCACGTAGAAGGCGAACTTTCGCGCCACGTTTAACACAACCCTCTGTAACAAAACATCCACCAACTTTACCAACTTTAGTAATGTTAAAGACTTCACGGATGGTCGCCATACCAAGGAATTTCTCATTAATAGTTGGCGCTAACAATCCGCCCATAATCGCTTTTGCATCATCAATAACGTTATAAATGATTGAGTAATAACGAATATCAACCCCGTCACGGCGTGCCATTTCTCTGGCTTGCGGATTGGCACGAACGTTAAATCCGACAATAAGACCACCAGATGCTTTGGCAAGTGTGATGTCACTTTCATTAATACCACCGACTGCACCATGCAAGACGCGTGCACTGACTTCGTCAGTACTAATCTTAGCAAGGCTAGACATAATTGCTTCAAGTGAACCTTGAACGTCTGCTTTAATAACAACAGACAGCTCTTTTGATTCTCCAGCTGCAATTTTACTCATCATCTGTTCCATTGAACCACGAGCAAGCGAGGCAACCTTTGTATCACGAGTCCGACGTTGACGGAATTCCGTAACTTCGCGAGCACGTGATTCACTTTCTGTCACAAAGAATTCATTACCAGCAGCCGGAACACCGTTAAAGCCAAGAACTTCAACTGGCATAGACGGAGTCGCTTCATTAATTTTCTGACCGTGGTCATTAACTAATGCTCTAACACGTCCCCATTCGCTTCCTGCAACAAAAATATCCCCAACCTTTAGAGTTCCTCTTTGAATAAGAACGGTTGCAACAGTTCCACGACCTTTATCAATTTCAGCTTCAACAACCACGCCTTCAGCTGCGCGATGCGGGTTTGCTTTAAGATCAAGAACGTCAGCTTGTAATAAGATTGTTTCTTCCAGTTTTTCTAAACCAATACGGTTTTTTGCAGAAACTTCCACAGCCATAACATCTCCACCATATTCTTCTAAAAGAATATTGTGTTGAAGAAGTTCAGTGCGGACTCTATCTGGATTCGCATCAGGTTTATCAATTTTGTTGATCGCCACAACTACAGGTACATTTGCAGCCTTTGCGTGGTTAATTGCTTCAATCGTTTGTTCCATAATGCCATCATCGGCTGCAACAACAAGCACAACAATGTCAGTAACGTTAGCACCGCGTGCACGCATTTCACTAAAGGCAGCGTGACCTGGAGTATCAATAAACGTGATCTTTCGACCAGATTTAATCGTTACCTGATACGCACCAATATGCTGTGTGATTCCGCCTGCTTCACCGCTAACAACGTCCGTTGATCGAAGAGCATCCAAAAGGGATGTTTTTCCATGGTCAACGTGTCCCATAATTGTGACAACAGGAGCTCTTGTTATCATAAGTGCTGGTGCATCTTCTTCGCCTCGAAGGCCAAGCTCAATATCTGTATCTGATATTCTTTTGAAGTTATGACCAAACTCACCACAAATTAATTCCGCAGTATCCGCATCAATCATTTGATTGATGGTAACCATGGTGCCAAGTTTCATCAAGAATTTGACAACATCAGCCCCGCGAACCGCCATACGGTTTGCCAATTCGCCAACCGCAATCGTATCTGGGATGATGACATCTCTGATAATTTTAACTGTTTCTTGAACGCCAGACTGCTTTAGTTTTTGACGAGCGCGCTTCATGGAAGCCATAGAGCGCATCTTTTCCATCTGGTCATCATTTAATGCTTTAGAGATGACTGTACGATTCAGTTTGCGCGGTGCTTCTACAACCTTGCGTACAGGAACGATCGGGCGTTTCGCGTCAACTTTTGGTGCATTTGCCTTACGTTTAATGGCCGAAGACTCATCATCCTCATCATCAATCACAACTGCTGGTTTGCTATGATGGTGATGATAGATTTTTGCTTCAGGTTTTTCTGGCAAGGGAATTTGATTAAGGTCAATAACAGGAATGCTAGGGGCTTCTTCAACAGGAAGAGGTGGTGGAGCAGGTGGCTCGCTCTCAGCTTTTAATTTTCTCTCTAATTCAAGCGCTTCTTGCTCTATTCGCTGTTGTTGCATCTTTTCTAGTTGAATTCTCTCTTCTTCTAGCTGACGTCTCGCACGATCTTCCGTTTCTAAAGCTTGAAGTTTCAAAGCTTCTTGAACAACCTTTAGACGTGTTCCTAATTCATCATCAGTAAGACGTTTGCCAGCAGAAGTTGTTATGACTTCTTTGGGCTTCTCAACTTCTACGACTGGAGCCGCGACAAAGACTGCTTTTTCAGGAGCTTTCTCTGCAATTTTTTCGCCAGCTGCAGACGTAACCCTTTTCTTTCTAACTTCAACTTCAACAGTTTTAGAACGACCATGAGAAAAGCTCTGTCTAACCTGGTCAGTACCAGGGGCTTTTTTAAGTTCCAATTTTTTTGTTAGGGTTAACGTCTTCTTTTGGCCTTCTTGTGCCGCTTCAGAATTCGTTTCCGTAGCTTTTGTCGTTCCAGTCATTCTTATTTTAGTCTTTCAACAATCTTGTCCAAGTTTTGCATTATAACTTGTTTTCAATGCATTTGCACTGAATTTAAGCAGCGCCGTCAGAGGATGCATCATTGGTAAACCAATGCTCTCTTGCTGCCATAATGATTTTATTCGCAATTTCAATAGAAAGTGCGTCGTTACCGATAACGTCTAAGAGCTCATCGCCAGATAACTCGGCTAGGTCATCCTTTGTTTTAATTTTCTTTGTCACAAGCTTAAATAACATCTCAGGTGTTAATTCCTTAGAGTCAGTTAAGTCTTCCGACATACCCATCTCGTGGCACTGATCAATTAATCTTTGATCACGATTCTCTAGGTAATGAACAGCTCTGTTCTTCAATTCTTGAGAAATTTCTTCATCAAGACCTTCAATCATACTAAAATCGTCCAAATGAGCGTAGGCGATTTCTTCGATAGACGTGAAGCCTTCTCCCGTTAGAAGCTGCGCAATTGTGTCATCAACATCGAGGCCGTTCATAAATAATTGACAACGTGAAGCAGATTCTTCTGCTCTTCTTGTTGCTTCATTGGCTTCAGTCAAAATATCAATGTTCCAGCCCGTAAGCTGAGAAGCTAGTCTTACGTTTTGGCCTCTACGTCCAATAGCCAAACTCAATTGGTCTTCTCCAACGACAACTTCAACTCGTTTTGCGTCTTCGTCAATAACGACCTTCATGATTTCCGCAGGAGCAAGAGCGTTCACAACAAATGTTGCAGGATTCTCTGACCAAGGAACGATATCAACTTTCTCGCCTTGAAGCTCATTCACAACAGCCTGAACACGGCTTCCGCGCATTCCAACGCACGCCCCAACAGGGTCGATGCTAGGGTCAGCTGTGTAAACAGCAATCTTAGCGCGGCTACCTGGGTCACGAGCTACGGATTTAATCTCAATTGTACCGTCGTAAATTTCAGGAACTTCTTGCTCGAACAACTTTGCCATAAACTGAGGATGAGTCCGAGAAAGGAAAATCATAGGCCCACGTGACTCTGGGCGTACATCTGCGATATAAACGCGAATACGATCACCTGAGTTAAACGTTTCTCTTGGAATAATATCTTCACGGCGCAAAATGCCTTCAGTCCTGCCAAGATCTAAAATGACATTGCCAAACTCAATTCTTTTAACCAATGCACTGACAATCTCGTCAATTCTGTTTTTAAACTCTGCGTATTGATGAGCTCGCTCTGCGTCACGCACCTTTTGGAAAATAACTTGCCTTGCACTTTGCGCTGCGACTCTTCCAAATTCAATAGGAGGGAGCGTTTCTGATAAAACATCACCCAGCGCTGCTGAGTCATCCTGAATTTTTGCATCTTCTAAGCTAATTTCAACTAGAGAGTTTTCAACAACCTCTACAACCGTCATGCATTTGAATATGGTTACATCACCGGTCGTTTTGTCGACGGTAGCTTGGATATCATGCTCCAAACCATATTTTGCACGAGCAGCCTTTTGGATTGCTTGTTCCATGGCAGATAAAACTTCATCTCGTTCAATGCCTTTTTCACGTGCAACGGTATCAGCTACCAGTAACAACTCATGACGAGGCTGGCTAACAGGGATCGGTTCAACAGTTTTAAGTTTTTTACTTGCCAAGGTAATTTGTCCTATTTAATAAAGTTAGCAAATCAAAATTGTCTCTATAAATCGATATATAAGCTTGCTGAGCGAATATCGCTATAGGGAATATCAAAATATTCAGGTTCTCCTGTTTTTATTTGTGCAGGAACAAGACGAATATGGTCATCAAGAGCAGCTTCAATGGTACCTTGAAAGTTTTTGCGCTCTCCGATTAATTCATAAGTTGTCAAAGAAATCATTTTTCCAACAAATCGATGATAATCACTGATCTTCGTTAGAGGCCTATCCATGCCCGGAGAAGAAACCTCCAAAACATATGCCTCGCTAATAGTATCATTAACGTCAAGCAAAACAGAAATGACACGGCTCGCTTTGGCGCAATCTTCAACTACAATCGCTACATCGTCAATCCGCTCAATCATGATTTGCAGAACTTTTCGATTTAACCCCGTGTATTGGATTCGAACAATATTATAGCCCTTATCCTTTAAAGGCTCCGCGATAATTTCTTCAACACGACTAATTAAGCTCACAATTACCTATTTTCTTTTTAGAAACGCACTAATTTTACTAGAAACATAATGAGAATTTAGAAACACCCTTGAGCAAATTCAAGATATTTTCTATATAAGCGTAATTTTTAGTATAAAACAGTCTCATAAACAAGCTATTATTGTATTAAGATAGGTATGAGTTTACTTAATTTTTAATTAGAAGATGTTTTTCATTGTTGTCTGACGTAATTATTCCTTGCCCCTTTTGTGCTAAAAAATACAAGCTTAATGCCGATTTGTTGGCATTTGATCAGTATGGAAATCGCATAGAAGGCAAAAATTTATCTTGTGGTAATTGTAACCAAAAATGGTGGCAATCTGCTGATATTTATTATCAAAATTTTGCGACCATCAAAAATGACCGCACGAATGAGCGTACCAGTGAGCGCACTTTTACGGCTAAAGAGCCTCCTCAGAACTTTGGGAAAATTGATGCTTACCCAGAAAATTTATCTTCATACGCTAGTGATCGAAGAAGACCGCAGAACCAGCGACAATCTTCCGTTTTTTTGAGTCGCCCTGTCCTTTTTTGGTCAGGTCTTTTGGTTGTTTTAGTAATGGTGATTAGTCTTTGCGGCTTTTATCTTTCTAAATCTCCGGCCGGGGTAAAATATTTTGAAGAAACTTATAACAAACTGCACGCAACAATTTCTGGTTTAATCCGTCACAATGTAAAAGCAGGTTTGATTGTTCAAAACATCAATTACACCATTCAGCAAATTGAGGGAAAAAATCAAATTGTTGTCTGGGGAGAAGTAGTAAATAGCAATAAAACGCAGGCCGTTATTCCGCCTCTTCAAATATTGGTTTGGGGGGTATGCCCTGTGTCTAATCCTGCTCAGCCATCTATTCCTCATCCTGATCGTTGTGTTCGGTTGACCTGGGAATATCAGTGGCCGAATAACCAAGCGATGCCGGGAGAAAAAGCCATTTTTCAAACTCTGTCACACCTAGAAGACGGCATTCAAATCCAAAATGTCGATGTTGTTGTTCCTTGAGGTCTCTGTAAATAATGCCCATTCGCAAATTTTTATCTCTTAATTCTGAGAAATTCACTCTCGATTTTTCAAAATCAACAATCTTATGTATTGGCGATGTGATGCTGGATCGATTTATTTATGGTGACGTAGAAAGAGTGTCGCCCGAAGCGCCCGTTCCCATCATGCGCATCAAACGTGATTTTAACATGGTAGGAGGCGCCGGAAACGTCGTAAATAACCTTTCCTCTTTAGGGGCTCAGGTTATTTTTATAAGCGTTGTTGGCGACGATGATACGGGTAAAACCATTAAGAATCATCTTCAAAAACTACCAAACGTTACAGCTAAATTGTTAATTGAAGGTCATCGTAAAACGTCTCTAAAGACTCGTTTTATTGCTCAATCTCAGCAACTTCTCCGTGTTGACGATGAAGTAATCTCTGTTTGTACGGCGAAAACTGAAGACGAGATTGCGGCTCTCTTCCAGCAATATCTCTCAAAGATTGATGTTCTCATTCTCTCTGATTATGGCAAGGGATTGCTCTCCTCTTCATTATGCCAAACAATTATTACAGCAGCTAAAGGAAAAGTTCCTGTCATCGTTGATCCAAAGGGTCGCCATTATACTCATTATTCAGGTGCAACAGTCATTACGCCAAACCTTAAAGAAATGCGCGATGTTGTTGGACATCCTCTTCAAGACGATGCTGATGTTCTAGAGGCTGCAAATGAGCTTAGAGAGAAACTTGATATTGATTCTGTGCTGGTAACGCAAGGGGCGGCCGGAATGTTGCTGGTTGACAACCAAGGTCAATCTCACAAAATTCATGCACGCGCTCAAGAAGTCTTCGACGTTTCCGGAGCAGGCGATACGGTTGTCGCAACCTTGGCTGCATCCTTAGCGCACGAAATTCCTTTGCTTGAATCCTCATATTTGGCGAACATAGCTGCTGGAATCGTTGTTGGAAAAGTAGGAACGGCTGCCGTTACGGTAAACGAGTTAAAATCTTCTCTGCACGATAATCACCATCATGAAACATCAAAAAAAGTGATGTCTCTCTCAGAAATCACTCAAGAATTAAAAAGCTGGCGACACCAGGGAGTGCGTATAGGTTTTACCAATGGTTGCTTTGATCTTCTTCATCTCGGTCACATTCATCTATTGCAGCAGGCCGCTAAAGGCTGCGATAAATTAATTGTGGGTTTAAATAGTGATATGTCTGTCAAACGCCTTAAGGGTGACACCCGTCCGATTCAAAACGAAGAGGTTCGATCCCAAGTCTTGGCGGCTCTTTCTACTGTTGCTGCCGTTGTCATTTTTGATGAAGAAACGCCACTCAATCTGATTAAAGGCATATTGCCAGATGTCTTAATAAAAGGTGCTGATTACACTGTTGATCAAGTTGTTGGTGCTGATATTGTGCAGGCGCATGGTGGCAAAGTTATGCTTGTGAATTTGCAGCCCGGACACAGCACAACGGCAACTGTTGCTAAATTAAAAACGATTGGTTAAATCATGGCTTTATCCCTCTATAATACGTTAACACGTACAAAAGAAATTTTCGTTCCTATCAACCCTGATAAGGTCGGGCTATATGTTTGCGGCCCAACAGTTTATGATCGCGCTCATTTAGGCAACGCCAGGCCAGTTGTTGTCTTTGATGTTCTGTATCGTCTCTTGAAATCTCAATACCCGAACGTTTGTTATGTCCGTAACATCACGGACATTGACGATAAAATTAACGCTGCGGCAAAGGCAAATGGCGAACCTATTTCAAGCTTAACAGCACGCACGATCGTTGCTTATCATGAAGATATGGCGGCTTTAGGGGCACTCCCACCTGATATTGAACCGCATGCAACGGCTCACATTGACCAAATGATTGCGATGATTTCACAGCTTATCGACAAAGGTCATGCTTATGAATCCTTAGGTCACGTTTTGTTTAGTGTGAATTCATTCGATGAATATGGCCAACTATCACGCCGTCAACAAGAGGAGCTAATTGCCGGGGCGCGCGTTGAAATTGCTCCTTATAAGCGCGATCCAGGCGACTTTGTTTTGTGGAAACCTTCAGATGCAGATCTACCTGGTTGGGACAGTCCGTGGGGCAGGGGTCGTCCAGGCTGGCACATTGAATGTTCGGCAATGAGCGGTGAATATCTAGGCCCTGTTTTTGATATTCATGCCGGTGGAATCGATTTAATTTTCCCCCATCATGAAAATGAAGTGGCGCAAAGTCGCTGTGCGCACGGAACGGATAAGCTTGCTAATTATTGGCTCCATAATGGCCATCTGACGATTACTGGCACCAAGATGTCTAAATCTTTGGGCAATTTCTTTACGGTGCGTCAACTTTTGGAAACCGCATCTGGTGAAGTTATCAGAGCAGCGCTTCTTTCAACTCATTACAGACAACCTTTGGATTGGACGGACGATACGTTGCCGCAGGCTAAGCAAATGTTAGATCGTCTCTATACAGCGCTGCGTCAGGTTGATTGTGGCGATGAAAAAGGCGAGCCTGAATCTGAATTTTTAAAAGCTCTAGAGGACGACATCAATACCCCTCAGGCCTTAGCATATCTTCACGATGTTGCAACGCGCCTGAATAAAGAAACAGATCTTGCCCAAAAACGTGCCTTAGCTGCTTGCTTACGGTCAGCCGGCGCGCTGTTAGGTTTGCTGCAACAAGATCCAGAAGAATGGTTTAAATCTGCCAATTCTTCTAGCTTATCTAGTGCGGAAATTGAAGACCTTATTGCCAAACGTAAACAAGCCCGTCTCGACAAAGACTTCAAAACCTCCGACCTCATCCGCGACCAACTCTTAGAAAAAGGAGTGATCCTGGAAGATGGTGCAGGCGGTACTACTTGGCGGTATATCTAGTCCTTAATTACCGAGAATCTAGTCTGTTTACAGTTGAGTAGTAACAAGTTGTGAGAAATTATTTATGTTACACACTCACCGCCGTCATGGCGAACCTGCGTAGCAGGTGTGGCCATCCAGAAAAGTAATAAATCAATCAAAATTAATGACATAAACCGCTCTACGCAAATACAGAACTGGATGGCCACACACCTACGGTGCTCGCCATGACGGCGGTGAGTATGAGCTTGAATGATGATAAATGTGGAAGCAGAATGAAGCATTTCCGCTGTTGTTCTGTTCCCACACTGTCATCACCAGACTTGACCCGGTGATCTCATAAAACATAAAAATGGTCTTATGCGGCTTATGGGTTTTCAGAGGGAGGAACAGTTTATACCTTTTTTCTTGCGTCAGGTAGAAGAGCGTTATTAAGATTTTCATGCTTCTCAATAAATATGTTGAGACTCTTATTCATTGCATTTTTTAAGTCTATAAGCTCTTCACGCCACATTCAAGCTGGAAGTGCAACACGGAGTAAATTTTCGTTAAAGACCTGAAGAGGAGTTTTCCACATCAGTTTCTTTCTCGGAGTTTCATTGTAGTTTAAAATTGTTTCATCAAAATCTTCTTGCGTCATATCTTTTAAGTTA
>CANFPP010000019.1 GCA_947449005.1 Holosporales bacterium
ACCCAGATTGGCGGATCGGTTATTTTGCCAAAACCGACGGCGTAACGTTGACCCCGTACACCCAGGGGTGAAGCCTGGTCAATACCTCAGCAATCAAGGCCGCTCTGCTCCACCATTAACTCTTCCCCATCATACGATTTTTTGCGTAACTCTGTTTCATGAGATCCCCGGGTCTAAGCCCGGGGATGACAACGAGAAAAATTACTCAAAGAACCATCTGTACTCCTCTACCCTTAAACGCAGCAGACACCGCTTCACGTAAATAAACACTTACTTAAACGTAGGCCAACATTAATACGAGACGAACAGAGGAAGAGCCCATCATTAATGGAGATTCTATTCTTTAAAGAGTGTCGACAGATGGCTTTGAAATTTATTAAATCTCTTGATATATTCCGGTTATACAATTCTGAGATGTTATTGGATTTTAAGGTCATCTTTTTCTTTAAAAAACCCCGTATTCTTGTTGGATACAGTTAAAGAATAAATCAAAAAATGAAAAAATGTCAAATTTTAAAAATGCCCATAATTATTTTCTTGTGATTATTTTGCATGAGACTCCCGGATCAAGTCCGGGGATAATAGCGAGAAAAGCTAAAACTCTTCTTCCAAGTCAGAAAGCAAATGGATTCAAAAATAATCACTATAGTGACCATAATATAGCGATATGGACATTATAGTGATTATTGAATACCTCCAACACACCATTCTGATGCAACTGCTAGACCAAAGCTTTTGAGAAACTGACGCTTGGGTTCATCGTGGGCACCACAGACAACAACAAAGTGTACAGCGCTTTTTTCTTTCGAGAGAATTTTGAGCTTCTCCAAAAGCCTTTCTCCGACTGAATTCCAGTCAGATGTTGATGCAACACAGAAATCATCGATCATCAACGTCAATCCACCTGGATTATAAACTGCAGGTGCTTTTATGATTTGACCAATAATGAAGCCCTCTATCTGATCCTTTGATTCGGCAACAAGAAGAATGCTGTCATCTTTAGATAACTGTTGTTTGAACCATTCACTCTGGCTTTCTTCTGCGCCCTCGGCATAATGCCAAAATTGAGGCTGAGCTTGTTCATAAGAACGACGCTTTTGATAAGAAAGATTAACCATTGAGTCGATGTCAGATTGAGTGGCGAGACGAATATTGATGTAAGTGCTCTGCTTCATCCATCTTTCTCGGCATTTATGTTTTTAGCAAACTCAATTTCTAATTCTTCAATTGTCGGCAATGCAGTTTTTAGATTTTCAGGCAAACTCTCGCTGAATCTATATTCAGAAAGACCAATAGGTTTTGTCATATCACGTAGAGCATATTCAGCAAGAATTCCACTCTTTGAACGACATAGAATTAATCCAATAGAAGGATTATCTCCAGGCTGACGCAATAAATCGTCAACTGCCGAAAGATAAAAATTCATTTTCCCAGCATATTCAGGTTTAAACTTACCACATAAGAGATCAATCACCACAAATGCACGTAGCTTAATATGGTAAAACAATAAATCAATATAAAAATCTTGATCTTCCACTTGCAAATGGTACTGCCTGCCTAGAAATGCAAAGCCTTCTCCAAGTTCAAGCAAAAATTTCTCAATATGTGCTACTAAGCCTTTTTCAACCTCTCGCTCATGTGCATCTTTACCTAGGCTTAAAAAGTCAAAAAGATAGGGGTTTTTTAACGTTGCTTGAGATAGATCCGATTGTGGTTCTGAAAGTTTATCTTTAAAATTTGTAATGGCCTCTCCTTGACGTTTAAATAAGTTTGTTTCAATTTGCATAGACAGAATGTTTCTAGACCAGCCATTTTCAATTGTTTGCTGAACATAAAACAATCTTTCTTGGTTGTTAGTGATTGCATACATCAATGTAACAATATGCCCCCACGGTAATTGGTCAACAGCCTGTTGACCAATTTCATCTACACTATAATTTTGTGCAAAGCGTCTCATATATTTAAGATTTTGCGGGCTAAAACCTTTCATATCCGGGAATTCTGATCGCAAATCTTTTGATAGCTGATCTATTACTTTGGTTCCCCACCCCTGATTTTCTTGAGATTTAAGAATTTGACAACCAATATGATGATATAAACAAATCAAATCTTTATTGACGTTAATAGCAGCTCTGTGACGTGTAATTATAACACGTTGTTTTAGCTCATCTAACAATGCATTATATTCTGCATTTACAATGTTTGTTGTCATATTTTTTTCCTCATATAGAATATTGCGTTGCTTTAAAAAGATAAGCTATTTCTTTATACTCTCGGCTACCGATTGTTTTTATTTTTTCTTGAAAGGCTAAACCACCGCATTTCTGATAAAAACCAGAGGCGATTATGTTTTCTTCTAAAACCCAAGCTATAAAAGGTGTCAATCTCTTTTCAATGAGGTGTTCTGAAGCCTTTTGCATCAGCTGTGTCCCAATGCCTAAATACTTATACTCTTCAAGTAAATAAATTGCATAAACTTCACCTAAAAATTCATTAGATTTTGTAAAGTTTGGTCCTGCATCACAAAAACCAACAACCTGTCCCTCATAAATAGCGACAAGGTGAATTGAATCTGCAACGCTGGCTTCAAGAATGTTTTTACGCAATTTTAAACGCTCATCAAACGAGATGTTATCAAGATAATTCTGTTCTATAATTCCCTTATAACTCTCTTGCCAAGCCTTAACATGAACATACGCAATTGATTCAGCGTCATCAAATGATGCAGATCGGATAAAAACCTTAGGTAGAGTATTTACGCTTGTATCAAGAGTAAAGATAAACCTTTTGGGTTGAGCCACATCATAATCAACGACTTTGATTTCTTCTTTATAGTTATCATCTGTAAATTGAGAAATAGCTCTTCTCCAAAACGCTAAGGCTTTCTTATTTTCCGGAATGATGGAGACCTCCCATAATCCTGGATACATATTCCAGATTTGATGCGCAATGTGTTTGCCTATTCCCATACCTTGAAATTTTGCAAGAATAAAGAACTCCCCCATATTCCAATCCGTTTCAAGAGATGTGCCGACTTGATTTATAAGAACGAAACCAGCGAGCTCCTGATTTACTTTAACAAGAAATACTTTTCTTGAGGAATCTTCAAAATAATTTTTAAAATCAAAGCTTTCATAAAGTCCATGAGAGGGGATGGCCCAATCCTCTGAGAGAAATCCGCATTCACGCGATAAGTCATAAACATAGAATCGTGCCATATTTTGAATAACAGGATAATCTATAGGTGTTGCAACTATGAATTGCACTTCATTTATAATTTGATTGTTCATGCTTCTTTCCTCACACACATCTCTCTGAATTTAATTATAATTTTAAAGAAGTTATTAACAACTTTGTTTTACCCATTGGCAGGTTCTTCCTCTGTATTTTTATTAAGTTATTTTTAGCTTGCAATCTTTCTTGACAAATAAAAATCGTTTGTTTTCAATACGTTATTTTTAGAGCTCAAAAATTAAGCAAGTTCTAGAAACCCCAGGATTTGCTTAAACTTTATAAGATCGCACACAGGCTTTCAACAGACTTATCCACAGATAATGGGGATAACTATTAACCTTTTGTTAACCCTTTGCATAACCATCATTTTTTATAAAGGTATGCTATTTACTCATGCCACACTTACGCATATGGAATAACAAGAAAAACTTCATCATTGCCTCATTTATGTGCAGAATGACGTCTAAAATTAATTACAATTTTAGAGAAGTTATTAACAACTTTGTTTTTATCCCTGAACATATGATTTGTTGCCATTTTTATAAGATTATTTTTTGTTTCAAATCTCTGTTGACAAATAAAAAACGTTTTCTTTCAAAGAGTTATGTTTTTGAGCTTAAAATTTAAGCAATTCTTAGAAACACCAGGGTTTGCTTAAACTTTGTAAGTCCACTCACAGGCTTTCAACAGACTTATCCACAGATAATGGGGATAACTATTAACCTTTTGTTAACCCTTTGCATAACCATCATTTTTTATCTAAGGATGCATATTTTTAATAGAATATTAATTAACGCCTACTTATATTAAATAAGATGCATAGATGAATTTCAGAGGAAACATAAAAACAATGCTACTTTATATAAAATTACTTTTAATTTTATTATTTATTACACCTCTATCAGCAAGCATAGACAATCTAAGCCCTGAGTTTAAGCAATATAAAAATAAGTATGCATCAGGCAGGACCACAAAACATGATAGTAATGTTGCCATTAGTTACCTTGTAGAACTGACAAATCAATTAACAGAGACCCTAGACAGCAATGCAGCCAGAGACTTAGAAAGAAAAATTAAAAGAATTTTGGGTAGCGGCGAAGGCGTCGGCGGTTTGATGAGAGAAAATCCTGTCAATCCAAGCGCTCACTACGCCAATGAGCAGCAAACACATATGATGCTTCGCAGCATCATAACAGTTGAAAAACTTAGAAAAGATAGCCACGTAGACCTTACAGACTATACGCAAACAGACTACAGAGCACGCGATGATGACGAAGCAAAACATGCTGTCGCTCTTTGGGCCATTGCGCAAGGATCTCAAATTGCACGGCAGCATCCAGAAATGATAGATATCTACTCTGAACTTTCTCGGCATTCTTCTCCGAGCTCTGTGATTGACTTAGAAACTGTTAAACACTACCTCAAAGATTTACAGACTTCCTTTAGAAGGCTTCGCTTAAAAATAGCAGAAATAGAAGATGCTAAAGAACTATTTGAAAAGTCAGCCTTAACTGAAGAAGGCATCAGACATATTATAAAGATACACGATGATTGGGAAATATTTTTTGATGAAAGTTTGAATCCACTCAAATTGCCTGTTTTTGAAACTGTAGATGGCATTGATAGGCTGCAAATAATCCGAAAACTATTTGAAAGCTATCAACGTAGAAAAATTGATTTTAGTGTTCTTATACCTAACATAGAAGTCGCACCCACGATTGAAGATATAGCAGCAAGCACACTCGCACTTAAACAATACAAAGACGAAAAAACTGTAAAAATAGTTGCTTCTAAATTGGCAAAAGCTGTCGGAAAAACAGTGCCCGTTACAGCAGCAGAAACGCAAACTATAAAGGATGCTATCATTGCAATTGAACAAGCGAGAGAAGATGAAAGAACACTAAAGCTAGAAGACTATCTGCCAGCCCCGGGCTCAAGCTCAACAGAAGCAGAAAAGATACATGCACTTCGTATTTGGATGATTGCCTTTGGAACACAACGCGCCATCTATAACGCTGAAAGGGGAGATTTAGATGATGTTATCCAAAACTTAGACCTTATCAGCAGCAATCCATCAGCTGCATTTGTCAGGGAGAATTGGCGCCTCTTAAATCCACAAGAAGTTTTAGGCGAGGGCTTTGTGGCAGAGGTCAATGCAAATATCCCTAATATTGTAGAGGTTAGAAGAATACAGCAATTGTTACGCCTTCATGCTCAGGCGAGAAAACCTCTCGCAACTGGTAATGTTTTTTTAGAGCGACTAAAAAAAGATCAACTTTTCTTCGATGCAAAAATTAACCCTGTCGAACAAAGTTATCTGTATGACAAACCTGAGCTTGCAGCCATGATGCTTAAAAGCTTTATTGCGAACACATCTGAAAGATCTCGGGATTTTGTTACCTATAGAGATCTAGAGGGAGGCTCTCCGGCAACAAAGCTTTATTATAAAAACCTTGGTAATGGCGAGTGTGGTTTTTTTGGACTTAACAAAGATCGTAAAAGTAGCAGCGATGAAATAGTATGGAATTTAGATAAGCCTAGGGTAAGGCAGTGGGTAACAGCAGCAACCTTAAAATACTTAGAACCAGGACGTAATCGTGGTGGGGAGCACAAAGGTTTCTATCTCATGCGACTCAAAACACAATATGGAGAAACTTTTATATCAGCTTATGATGTTTGGGAGAAACTTATTATTGAGAGAGACGAAAATGGCAAGAAAAGAAATGCGGTTATCAAAGAGTTAGAAGTGAAACGAAATGAGCTCGCAAAAGAAAGAAGCAAAAACATTGCTGAGATTGAGGCCATCGGCACTGAAATTGATACAATGTCTAAGCCATATAGAGAGCATGGTGTAGAAATTAATAAACAAATTGACGAGCAAAAAGCTAAAATGAAAGAATTTTTAGGGCAATCTGAAACTTTGCAATGGATTATAACGAACCTCTTTGCGCCATCTGAATGGATACAATTTAGTGGAGCTGGCCCTGATGAAGAGATGTTGGATTTTGGCGATGTTATTGCCTTTTTAAACAATTTAAAAGTCTACACAATAGCTGGATATGAAGGCTATTCTGTCCAAGGCATTAGTAATCGCGATAAGCAAAACGCAAAAGAAATTTTTCTGTTCAATCCAAGCAATGGAACACACTACGATCGTTTGGTTGATTGGGATAATTGGAGAGAACAAATCCGAGCAGAACGTCATGAAAGAGAGCGTGTATACTGATAAATTCTATTTCTCCCAAAGCCAAGAACATATTGTTAATAAAGTATTAATAATCCTATCCTTATCGTAAAAGGACCAGAACTTTTACGAATGGGGATAAGATGAGAATATTAGCCACCGTGTACATCTTTGTTAGCTTATTGTTCACATGTCCATTATTGGCAAGCACAGATGAGATTTTTTCCTCAATCGAAAGCATCACAAGCGCCACACGATTTCTTATGGAATCTACAAATCTAGAAGAAGCAGAGACTGTCGCAGAGAAATTAGCAAGAGCTGTTGGCAAAACAATCCCAAATCTTGGTGAAGAAAGCATTATCAAAGATGCAATCATTACAATTGAACAAATAAGATCAGATGAAAGAACGTTAAGCCTAGAATATTATTTTCCAACACTAGAGGAGATAGCGACAGAAGTAGAGAAAATGCACGTCCTTCGTATTTGGATGATTGCATTCGGAGCGCAGCGTGCTCTGTATAATGCTGAACACGGAGATTTTGATGATATCAAACAACACCTACTCCTTCTCACTCGTAATCCTGCAACAAAATTTAAAGAACTTCTTGGCAAACCGCAAATTAATTCGCGGCAAATTTTAGGTGAAGATTTTGTTCAAGATGTTAATGCGAGGATTCCTAATCTTGTCCATGTTAGACGAGAACAGCAATTGCTGCGAGCACAAGCGAGAACAGATTTTATAACTTATATGGATGATAGTGCTCTAAAAACAAAACTTCTTTATAAAATCATTCCTAATGGTCAGTGTGGATTTTATGGAATTGATGAAACCAGAGAAAGCAGCAGTGATAAAATGATATGGGGTTTGAAAAATCCCCGAACTAAACAATGGGTGACAGCAGCTGCACTAAATTATTTAACGCCAGGAAGCAATGGTGGGGCAAATCGAGATTTTTATGTCGATTACTTACAAGCCAAATATAACACTGAATTTTTAGAACATTATAACAGATGGGCAGAACTGGTTTCAAGAATAGATGATTTAAGAAATGTAAGAGACTTGGCCGTTTTACGCCTAGAAGAAGAAAAAACCGCACTCCTGCCTGAGAAAGATAAAAATCAAGATCGTCTCGATGTGATTTCTATAACAATGACAGAAAAATCAGCTCACTTTGACAAAAAGAAACAAGAGATTTTTCCACAAATAGAGGCAGCAAAAACAGAATTTAGGAAATTCCTAGAAAGAGAAGAGGTTCTAAGATTTATACTTAACACGCTCTACAAACCACAGGAATGGTTACAGTTTAGTGGCGTTGATCAAGATACGTCTGAGGTAGATTTTGGGGATGTCGTTGCATTTTTAAACAATCTCAAGGTTTACACAATATCTGCAGATTCACTAGGGATTGTAAGTATTTCTAATAGCGCCCAAAAAAATGCAAAAGAGGTTTTTCTTCTTCATTCTTATCTAAGAAATGGAATGCCTCACTACGAACGTCTTATTGATTCTAATGACTGGAGAGGCCAAATCAGATCAGAGCGCCACGAAAGAGAGTTTGACCCCACATATTGACAAAAGGCTCTCTGTATTTTAAACATAGATATATAAAATTTTACTTAATTTTGTGAATAATTTGCGCCCATTATCTCCCCACATTCAGATTTATCGGCCTGAGATGACGTCTACTCTCTCGATTACACACCGTCTTACTGGCGTTGCGCTGAGCATGGGTATCTTGATGATTATTTACACACTCTACTGTTTAGCATCCGGCACAACCCATTATTTGCAGTTGCAGTCTTTTTTTAGCCATTGGTCTGGGAAAGCTTTATTTCTCGGTTGGTCATTCTCTTTCTTTTATCACCTGATCAATGGCGTAAGGCATTTAATTTGGGACATTGGGTATGGCTTTGAGAAAGAAACCATGCACGCCTCTGGTTGGGGAGTTATTCTTGTTTCTTTCGCTATAACCTTAAAATTGTGGGCAATTCTATGTTATTAAGGCAGCCAAATGTTCAATGGCTTACTCAACGTCTTTCAGGCGTGGTTATTACACTAATCTGTCCTTTTCTCATTTATAAAATTTTAAATCTTAAAAGTTTTGATCATGAATCAGTCTGTCATTGGATCGCATCTCCTTGGACAACTGCCGTTCTAGCATTGGCTCTTACTAGTCTTATTTACCATTCTTATCTTGGACTCAAAGTGATTATTGAAGATTATATTTTTCATTATGGACGCAGACGTCAAGTATTAAAGACGCTTCAGTTAATCGCCTTTGTTCTTGTCGGTTTATCTCTTTATTTTTTGGTAGAAATTGCAAGAATTCATTGATCATACATATGACGTTGTTGTTGTTGGAGCCGGAGGTGCTGGCTTGCGCGCAACGCTGGGGATGAGTGCAGCTGGCTTAAAAACAGCATGCATTAGTAAAGTTTTTCCAACCCGTAGCCACACAGTTGCAGCCCAAGGTGGCATCAGTGCTGCCTTAAACAATATGGGAGATGGTGATGATTGGCGTCATCACTTTTATGACACAATCAAGGGATCTGATTGGCTTGGAGATCAAGATGCCATCGAATATATGTGTAAAAATGCTGTTGCTGCAGTTGTTGAACTAGAACACCTTGGCGTTCCTTTTTCACGCACAAAAGACAAGAAAATTTATCAACGCTCCTTTGGTGGGCACACCATAAACAAAGGTGCTTCAATGGCAAAAAGAGCGTGCGCAGCAGCTGATCGTACCGGTCATGCAATTCTGCATACTCTTTATCAGCAAAGCTTGAAACATCAATCTGAGTTTTTCATAGAATATTTTGTCCTTGATTTAATTATGGATGAGAATGGCCATTGTCGTGGCGTTATTGCCTGGTGTCTGGATGATGGAAGGCTTCACCGATTCAGTGCACATATTGTTGTTTTAGCAACCGGAGGGTATGGACGTTGCTATTTCTCGTGCACATCAGCGCATATTTGTACGGGTGATGGAAATGCAATGATTTTACGCGCAGGGCTGCCTTTGCAAGACATGGAATTTATTCAATTTCACCCCACGGGAATTTATGGATCAGGCTGTCTCATTACTGAAGGGGCAAGAGGCGAAGGTGGTTACCTTGTTAACAGTGAGGGCGAGCGTTTCATGGAGCGTTATGCTCCGCATGCAAAAGATCTAGCTTCACGAGATGTTGTGAGTCGCGCTGTTACGATTGAGATTCTAGAGGGAAGAGGCACAGGCCCGAAGAAAGATTGCGTTGATCTTCATCTTGAACATCTTGATCCAGCCCTTATTCGAGAGCGGTTGCCTGGCATTGCAGAGACAGCAAAAATTTTTGCTAAAGTTGATGTGACAAAAGATCCTATCCCTGTTTTGCCAACTGTGCATTACAATATGGGCGGCATTCCAACGAACTATCACGGTGAAGTTTTAAGTGGAAAAGAAGAAATTCCCGTGCCAGGTTTAATGGCCATTGGCGAAGCTGCTTGCGTTTCTGTGCATGGCGCCAATCGTTTGGGAACAAACTCTCTTTTAGACTTAATTGTTTTTGGCAGAGCAGCAGCCATACAAGCAAAAGAATTGATCGCCCCGAATACGCCACACAAGCCGTTTAGACAAAGTGACGGAGAAAAAACAATCGAGCGATTTGAGAAATTCCGCCACGCCAAAGGAACACGTAAAACCAGTGAAATTCGCCTTGAAATGCAAACAATCATGCAAAATCATTGCGCAGTCTTTCGGAATCACGAACTTTTAAGTGCAGGAATTGAAAAGCTAAAAGAAACGATGAAAACTCTAGAAGATGTCCAAATTAATGATCGTTCCTTAATTTGGAATACGGATCTTTTAGAGACATTAGAGTTAGAGAATTTATTGCAGCAATCATGGATTACAATTCATTCTGCCCTCTCTAGGACGGAAAGCCGCGGTGCACACGCCAGAGATGATTATCCTGAACGTAATGATGAGCAATGGTTACAACATACCCTTGCCTGGTTGTCAGATACGGTTAGAACTGAGGGACGGCCTGTACATCTCCAGCCGTTAACGAATGAGGTAGAGGCAATTCCTTTGGCAAAAAGAGTTTATTGAGGGAAAAATGGTTCAATTAAGATTACCCAAAAATTCAAAAGTCACCCAAGGGAAGCAATTTGAATGTCCCTCACCTTCTCCAAATGCAGACCTTCGAACTTTCCAGATTTATAGGTGGAATCCGGATGATTCTGAGAATCCGCGTTACGACAGATTCGTAATTGATCTGAATGAATGCGGGCCGATGGTGTTAGATGTTCTTATTAAAATTAAGAGTGAAATTGACACAACTCTAACCTTTAGAAGATCTTGCCGTGAAGGAATTTGTGGCAGTTGTTCAATGAATATCGATGGCGTTAACACCTTAGCCTGCATCAAACCAATTGCTGATGTTAAAGGAGAGGTTAGAATCAATCCACTTCCTCATATGTCTGTAGTGAAAGATTTAGTGCCTGAATTGACTCAAGCCTATGAGCAATATGCATCCATCAAACCTTGGTTACAATCTGATGTGCCAGCAGGAGATCGGGAACGGTTACAAAGCGAGGAAGATCGAGCAAAGCTGGATGGATCTTGGGAATGTATTCTTTGTTTTTGCTGCACAACAAGTTGCCCAAGCTATTGGTGGAATGGTGATAAGTTTTTGGGCCCAGCCACACTTTTACAAGCAAATCGTTGGATCAATGATAGCAGAGACACACATCAGAAAGAGCGGCTGGAGGAACTAAACGATCCCTTTAAACTTTACCGGTGTCATACAATTATGAACTGCACACAGACTTGTCCAAAGGGGCTTAATCCTGCCAAAGCAATTGGCAAGATTAAGCAAATGATGGTAGCAGAAATTTAATTACGAACTACTGGAATGTAGCAAATTAAATCTTTTTTGCCCAACGCCTTCTCTCCCCAAACAACAAGGTCATGTGTTTGAGCTTTTGCACCCTTAGCGGTGTAAGGAACAACTGCTTTATTATCAGCACTTTTATCTGCTGCTACTTTTAATGCTGCAAAATCAACATCTGTTAAAATTGGAGTAACAGTTGCATCTTTACCTTCATATTGGCATGCTAAAGGCCCGCCAATATCCGTTGAGTTGACTAAAAATGATGGGTTAGCTTTTGAGCTACGTTCACCAGCTGCATTGCCTCCAAAAGTTCCGTTCAATGCAGAAAGAACGCTCTCTGGATTGCTTTTTACATAACCAGAAAGTGCTTCTAAACGTCCTGTTGCCTTTCCAATTCTCGTGTCTGTAATTGTATCAGCCTGCAAAGAAGTTAAAAAAGCTGAACCAAGAATTAAGCTACAAATTATTTTTTTTATCATTGTTATTAAACCTTTCAATGTAATTATTTATACCTCTCGTGAATAAAGATACCTGCCCTAAATTTTAAGCATCCTCATTCACAAGAGGTATACATCTAATTTTAGTTATAATTATAGAAAAATACAAACATATATTAAATCTAATTTTATATTTTTATATGCACTTCGCTGAGGATATGATTAAGATTGTTAGTCATGCTACATTAATGTTATTAATATTCGACTAAAAACAAAACTTTGATAGGCCTATTTCATATGAACCGCTCAGCAATCTCATTATTCATTAAACTGGCCTTAACAGTTGGCTTATCTGCTCTAATTATCCGCAAGCTAGAATTGTCACTTGTTTTTGAAGCGATGCAGCGTATAACAAGCACAACGATTATTTTAAGTTGCATTTTAATTATTATCAGCTTGACCATTGTAACATGGCGTTGGAAGGCAATTTTAGAATGCAACGCCCCTGTTTCTCTGGAGCAACCCACTTTTTATACTTTATGGAAATTAATGCAAATAGGGTTTTTCTTTGGACAAGGATTACCAAGCTCAATTGGCGGTGATGCTTATCGCGCTATTGGCCTTAATAAATATTATAAAGGCAAGACTTCATGGGTGGTTAGCAGCGTCATTATTGAGAGAATATACGGGGTGATTGCCTTATGCTGCCTTGGCTGTGCAGCAATTCCCTTTGAATGGGAAAAGCTATGCTCTGAAACAAATCTTCAGCTCTTGACTATGAGTTGTATTGCAGTGCTTGTCGGATCATTTTTCTCGTTTGTGATCTTAAAGTATGTCCCTTTACCGAACCACCGATTCCTAAAGCCCGTCCGCCAATTCTTTGATATTCTGAAAGTCACGATAACTCACAAGCAAGCATTGTTAAAAATTTTATTTTATTCATTTGCAAATCATATAACGCTGATCTTAGTTATAAAACTATTGGCAATTAATCTTGGCGTAGACTTAAGCTGGAAACAGCTCATAATGACAATTCCTGCCGTTTTTCTGTTTAGCTCTTTACCGCTTTCTTTTGCTGGCTGGGGACTTAGAGAAGGTGCGATGATTGTTGCGCTACAAGTTTATAATGTCCCCAAGGAAATGGCTATTACCATATCTCTTCTATTTGGAATCCTGCACGTTCTCGCAGCCACTCTTGGTCTCATTCTTTGGTTAACTCAAAAGCAGCATCACAAAGCTATTCTGAAGCCATCCTAGTTTCAATTTCTTGACATAAGTAGTGATAGATACAGAGATGCGCCTGCTGTATAAAAGGCGTGTATGTTGAGGGAGTGCTAAGAGGAATATCAGCCATATCTTTAAGTTTTCCGCCTGCACCTGTCAAAGAAATCGTTGTTAAACCAACTCTCTTAGCTTCTATAAACGCATTCACAACATTCGCAGAGTTTCCGCTTGTTGAAAGACCAAGCAGCACTCCACCTGAACAACCATAGGCTTCAACTTGCCGAGAAAAAACTTTGTCATAACCATAGTCATTTCCAAGCGCAGTTAGAACCGCTGCATTGTCAGCAAGACAAATAACATTAAGTGCTTTTCTTTCCTTTAGGTATCTGCCAACAAGCTCTCCAGCGATATGCTGAGCATCAGAAGCAGATCCGCCATTGCCACATATTAAAAGAGGCAAGCCTTTAGAAAGAGCTTCGCAGATTGAATTAATTGCTGATTCAAGGGCTTCACCTAATGCAACGTCTTTCATTGTCTGTTCTAAAACATCAATTGAGCGGCACATATAATCAGAGAAGGAAACAGTATTAGACATGGGGTACACCTTTTAGTTTTGCATTGGTATATCTATATACCTGTTATGAATGAAGATATCTGCCTTAAATTCCAGGCATCTTCATTAATAACAGGTATACTATAAAAAAAGGCAGCTTGTTAGCTGCCTTTTTCTTAATTAAAAAACGTCAAGAAAGCTTATGCAGCCTCTTTAGCTCTTTGTTCTGTTAATGCTTTGAATTTCTTGCTCAATCCTGAAACTGAGAAAATCCAAATTACAACAACACCGATAACAACGACTGCTAAGACGTGTGCTAGGTCAGCTAGTGTTCTGCCTACAAAGATTATAAGCATTGTTGAAGAAATCAACGCACCGCCTGATTTACCAGCACGACCACCAATAACGTCAACAGCAGCTTTACCCTTTACTTTCAATTCTTGATCCAAAGGAATGTATGCCATCTCTTTGGTTGGATCGAAAAGTGAGTACTTTGTTGCTTTTGTTAGAACGTTCTGAGCCATACCAAATAGCACAGCAACCATTACCATGGTTGTTCCCATAAATGCGTCAAAAGATGAATGTTGATTACTATAGATAATGACTCCGAAGAAAATCATACTTGTAACCAAAATCATAATTGGCGTAATCATCGCAGCTGTAAACCAAGTGAAACGACGCAATACGTTATTTCCAACAACCATCAAGATAATTGTTACGACACCTGTTACAAATGAGAATTGACCCATAAACGCGTTATAGTCATTTTCATTCGGGAAGCGAATTTTGATTTGGCCTTTCCAAACAACTTCAACCAAATTGATTGAAACTCCATAAGCTAAAACGATAGCTGCAATTAAGCCAAGATACGGAGAGTTTGTTAAGTACTTAAGACTTTCGCCAAGTGATAATTTTGGCTTATCTTTCTTAGGTTTTTTACCGCCTTCTTCAGGATCATAAAAACGCTTATCAGTTAGAACTTCTTTGTTCATCCAATAGTAGATACCAACAACCATAAGCCCTGAAATTACAACGAATGACATTAGGTAGTTCAATGTAATACCCCAACGCGCAGCCGCATCTCCACCAATGCTAGAGAAGTAGTAAACTGTGTAGCCAGAAAGCATTAGACCAAAGTTACCAATCATACCGAACATACCGTAAAAACGCTTTGCTTCTGTTACTCTGGTGATTTCATTCGCAAACTGCCAGAACAACAAAGAAATAACCACACTGCCCCAAAGCTCAGAGAGAATGTAGAATAAACTGTAGCTCCAGTTACCAATAACAGGTACGAACCATTTCAAAGCCGGATATGCACTTTGCCAAGCCTTAATAGCTTCTTCAGTCATGTGCAATGCTTCGCGATTTGGGTAAATCACAAGAGCAAAAGCTCCAAAGAAAACTAAAAATGGGAGTAAAGCACTATAGAATAGTCCTTCGCGACTTAGGATGTTCGCTAACTTCACATAAATAAGCATGAACAAAATAGCAGCAGGCGTAGTACCATATAATTTAATGAAAGAAAGAGCCTCAGCACCAGAACCAGGAGCATTTACCATAATTGAGTCTTTTGTGTCTCGTAAAACTGTATAGTTGAACAGAATACAGAACATCATTAAACCCATTGGAAGAAATTTCTTAATTTCATCATTGTGAACAGGCCAGAATATAGCCCGAAGGCCAGTAAATTCTGGTTTCTTAATTGTCTCAGTTGTTTTTGTCATTTCCAATCCTTAAAATTAACACATAATGGAAGCAAAAAGAGTCCTACAACAAATTGTTAAGGATTACTCTTTGAAACCACTATCTTATCTTGTACCTATGTTTAACCCAAAACAGCAGAGGGAATCCGCACTAAAAACTCAACGGAAAGGCGCAATAATACTCATCTTTTTACTATACTATGAATATTTAATATTCGTCAACAAGAACAAAAACAAACATTTTTGAGCAAGGTTATCATTTTTTGAGCCTTAAAAATCCAGGTCTGTATAGTGAGCAGAAGGCGCAATACCGGGAATACGATCGTTGAGAAATGCACGAAAACTAGGGCGTGACTTAATGCGTGCATACCACTCTTTAGCAACCTCATGTTTATCCCAAGGAACATCACCCAAATAATCAACAACAGACAAATGAGCAGCAGCCGTAATATCAGCCAGAGAAAAATCATCCCCTGCAAGCCATTTTCTCCGATCAACCAACCAAGAAATATATTCCAAGTGATGGTTGATATGGTCTTTAGCAGCACGAATTGCCGCAGAATTCGGACCAGCCCCTCCAGCGGAAGAAGAAAGATGGCGTTTAATTGTTTTTTCTAGAACAAGGCTTAAACTAACCTCTTTCGCAAACTTATCATCAAACCAAGCGGTAAGACGTCTCACTTCAACTCTCTGCATCAAATCTTTTCCAAGAAACGAATTCTCAGGATAGGCATCTTCTAAATATTCTGAAATGACTGAGCTGTCTGGAATAACTGAACCATTAAGATCAACAAGAACCGGCACTTGACCAGCGGGATTCAGCTGAAGCAATTCAGCCTTTTTCTCCCAAAATTTTTCTGGATCTGGTGAAAAGTCAAGTTTCTTCTCTGCCAACAGAAGACGAATCTTTCTTGAATATGGACATAATGTGTAGTGGTAAAGTGTGCGCATTTCGTTATATAACTCCTCTTCACACTATGGCACAATATATACCTCTTTTAAAACAAGGAAAAATCATGTCATTTAGTCTACATCTTCTTATATTATGTGTCCTTCAAGGAATAACTGAATTTATTCCGGTTAGTTCTTCCGCCCACCTTATGTTACTGCCTCAACTTTTCGGATGGCAAGATCCAGGACACAGTGTAGATGTTATCCTGCATTTGGGAACACTTTTAACAGTTCTCGTTTATTTTTATAGCGATATTTGGCAAATGACGAAGAGCGTGCTGTGCTACGCGACCTCTGGCCGTCTAAACTTACCGAAAGATCCACACTTAACTCTCGCATTTAGCATAATTGCCGCAACAATCCCTGCGATTATTGCTGGATATTGCGTCAAAAGAATTGGAATGGATAGATTTTCTGGCCCTGTTTACCTTGGCATTAACAGCATTATTTTTGGAATATTATTGTATCTAGCAGATCGATTTGGAAAAAATGATCAGAAGGATTTTAGCATAAAAAGCGGTTTTTTAATTGGTATGGCCCAGTCTGTGGCCCTGATCCCAGGCGTCAGTCGCTCAGGGATATGTATCACTGCTGCCAGAATGCTCGGTTTCGACAAAATAAAAGCAACACGTTATGCCTTTTTGCTCTCCATCCCCACCGTCTTAGGTGCAACAACTTTGACCGTATGGGATCTATATAAAGAAGGGGTAAGCTTGCCAATTGCGCCGCTAGCGATGGAAGTCGTCTTCACAGCAATCATTGGGCTTTGCGTTATTCATGCAATGATGCTGTTCCTGGCACGATTCAATTTTACGATATTTATGCTTTATAGAGTGCTGCTTGGGGCGCTGATATTGTTTTGTGTGTAGGCTGTTTTAAAGCACTGCCAAGAATGAATTGTCATCGGAGAAGGACTGCCATAATTGTGCGCTCATGAAAAAATTATTCTGTTTCTGAATTACCAGTACTTCAATAACTTGACGGCACTAATTGTGTATATAACCGTTGGGTCCTAAGAAAATCGGATGAATGACATATTCAGCATATCTTTGCTTTTTAAATGATTCTTGAACGACTGGATCTATTAACGCTTGCGTAAGAATTTTATCAAAAAGTGGGTCTGACACTATAGCTTTATCTATTATCTTTTTGGCTTTCTCATGCCAATCTGCACGACGATTATCACCCCCCTTTTCATCGCGCCAATCTAAAAAATTGTCATCAACTGTATTTTCTCGGAAAATAAAACACAATTCATTCTTTCCAATCCTAAATCGCACAAAGAAATTCATTCCATGGAAACGGCTCTCAATTTTAGTATCTCTACAACTGTACATTTCTATATCTCTTTTCCCAATTAGCGTATATTTTTTCTTTGGGTCATTCACACCTTGTGATATTTCTGCTATTTGCTTTTTCTCTATCAATCTCGCAAGTCTATTCACTACCGTACGTTTATTAAGGTTTACGCATAGCGCAAGATAATGCGAAGAGAGCGCCCCATGAATAGAAAATAAATTAAGTATTTGTGTGTCAATGGTATCAAAACTTAGTGCTTCAACTGCCTTTCTATAAAATGTGACACGTATGCGGGGCCCTATCTCTTTAAAATCAGGCAATGGTATACCTGCCTCTTGACAAGCGTTGATCATTCTTCTGATGCCACTTCCCCACTGTTCAATAAGGCCAATTTCTTTAAATATCCGCCCAATGATAGGGTTTCTTAATTTAGAAATTCCCTCCTTCATATCGTCAAAAGTGAGTCCCCATGGTAAAAGAGCGCTATTTTCAATTTCAATACGATCATCAAAAATTAGAATACGTATTGGTGCACCTTTCAATGAATAATCTGTATGAACAATTGCATTAATAATCGCTTCGCGTAGTGCAATTTTGGGAATTTCCCAGCGCTCTGTATGGTGTATACCAATGTCTAACCCAATTCGTATGTTTCTTTTAATAAAAGTCAGAACTTCACCGATTGCATCAGGAAAATAAGCTTTTATTTCTTGTGAATCTAAAATTTTTGTCCTATCAAACGCATCAAAAACCCCAACCTGAATCCATGCATCCGGAAAATGATGCAAACGATTCTTGCCAAAAAGAAGAATGCCTGCAATTGTTGGCAATAGAATGTCTCCATTTTTCACCAATATTCCAAGAGAAATAAAATCATTGGGTTGCAAGTCATGGTGATGCTTAAAGAGTCGTTCAGCCGCTGAGAAATCTACTTCTTCTGTGTTTGCTTCGTGGTAAATTTCTTCATCAAAAGCTTTTGTTATAGTAGATCTTTCAATTACCTGTATTAAAGCATTATCCGCCAATCGCGTTGTTGACCCGATTCGAATATAAGTTGATTTCTCTTTGCCCTTTGATTTTATAAAATGAGGCCTTACAGAGCTTGGATAAATTTCAATGCTTATCAAATAGGTGTTTCTATAAGGAATAATTTCAATATTAGGTAAAATTCTAGGTTCAATAGAATCATGTATAACACCAGCAAGCATTTCTGATATTTGATGTGGGTTATCTAGACCGATAATACGTCGTTCCTTGTCAGAAATACCTATGAGAATGCGACCCCCAGACGTATTTGCAAAAGCAATAATTGTGTGAATGATTTTATCATTTGAATTTGTATTTTCTTTAAATTCAAGCGTTGTACCTTCAGGCGCCACAATAATGTCATTAATATTCATTTTTTCACTTTCAAAAACCATATACTGTGAATCATAAATACATTTTACTGTGAAGTCAACGGAATATTATCACTTCACAGTAGCCTATAAATCTCATTATCGTCAGAATTATATGACTAAACTAATAACTACAGGCATATTTCACCTGAACAAAAAGACCTTCCTTCATACGGGATATACTGAGCATAAACATCAAAATATACTGTGAAGATTTATTCTTAATCGCACTTCACAGTAGATTTTGAGCCCATTCCAAACGAAAATATCTATAAGGGTACCATCAAGTTGCTTGAGATGGATGCATTGTGAGCCTAGGTTTTCCTTTTTTAGACGTAATTTGGGTATGAAGCGATCATGTCCTTCCAGATAGAAAAAGCATTTTGTAATTTTTGCTCTCCATCCCCACCGTCTTAGGTGCAACAGCTTTAACTATATGGGATATGTATAAAGAAGGGTTGACCCTACCGATTGCACCATGAAATTTCAAAATTGTAATTTGAATTTTCATGGTGCACATAAATTTTGAACAGCCTGGATCCCCGCCTTCGCGAGGATGACACTGAGAATGTCTAAAAAGCAATATATTGACAAATACAAACATCAGGAATACCATATATTGTGTTTATGGTGTTTCGTGTAAGAGATTACATGATCTTAATTGGGAATTCGGTTTAATGCCGGAGCTGCCCCCGCAACTGTAAGTAGAGAGTGTTTATTCATTATGCCACTGGCCTTTAGGCTGGGAAGGTAGAGTAATCACAAAGATCTACAAGCCAGGAGACCTACCATAATACGCAAATAATCATCGGGCGGGGTGCACCGGTAGAGGAAGATTTAGATGCAATCACTGCGCCTCAGTTTTCGCTATCACCTGCCTTCTTTTATAGAGGGTTTATTATGAACAGAAGCAACGCATACGACTTTGACCGCTTTGGTCACCTCATTGAACACTATTCAGCGAATACGGTTCTTAAATTTCCTTCAACGCCTGAGCAAAAAGCGCTTTATCGCAAAGCAGCACAAACACCTGACATCAAATCAAAGGTTGAGGTCTCAGAGATAAAGTTAGATTATTCACGTGATAATCTTCTGACTGACTTTGGCAAAGCAACCTTAGATGATCGTTACCTGCTGGATGGAGAAAATTACCAGAAAATGTTTGCACGAGTTTCCTGTGCCTATGCAGATAATGCTGAGCACGCGCAGAGACTTTATGATTATATGTCGCAGCTTTGGTTTATGCCCTCAACACCGATTCTCTCGAATGCCGGCGCTAAACGTGGCCTGCCTATTTCTTGTTTCTTAAATACAGTAAGTGATTCTCTAGAAAGCATTAATTCTATCTGGAATGAGAATGTCTTGTTAGCTTCTAACGGCGGGGGTATTGGCACGTACTGGGGATTTGTTCGCGGTGTTGGAGAGCCCGTCGGCCGAGCTGGTAAAACATCCGGAATTATACCCTTTATCCGTGTATCAGATTCTTTAACGCTTGCTATTTCGCAAGGAAGTCTTCGCCGTGGTTCGGCAGCCGTTTATCTGGACGTTCATCATCCAGAGATAGAAGAGTTTCTTGAAATCCGCAAACCTTCCGGCGATTTCAATAGAAAAAGTCTAAACCTTCATCACGGGATTAATATTACTGATGAGTTTATGGAAGCGGTGCGGAATGATACAGAGTTCGCGTTACTATCACCTAAAACTCGGCAACCTGTTAAAACCATCAACGCACGCCAGCTTTTTCAAAAGATTCTTGAAATACGAATTCAAACAGGCGAGCCGTATCTGATTTTCATTGATCACGCCAATAAATCAATGCCCAAACACCAGCGTGAACTGGGGCTTAAAATACGCATGTCAAACCTTTGCAGCGAAATTTTACTGCCAACAGGAGTGGATCATTTGGGGCGTGACCGAACTGCGGTTTGCTGTCTGTCCTCACTTAACGCAGAAACATGGGATCAATGGTGCGATCACCCTATGATTATAGAGGATATATTTCGTTTCCTCGATAATGTATTGCAAGATTTTATTGATACAGCCCCTGATGGTATGGAACGGGCAAAATACTCAGCAATGCGCGAGCGCTCGGTGGGATTAGGTTTGATGGGATTCCATTCGTTTTTACAGCAAAAAGGCATCCCCTTTGAAAGTGTACTAGCCAAATCATGGAATCTGAAAATGTTCCGCCATATTCGGCGTACAGCAGATGCAGCGTCAGTTGCCCTGGCGGCTGAACGTGGAGCGTGCCCAGATGCAAAAGAGCGTGAGATCAATGCACGTTTCAGTCACAAATTAGCAATCGCACCAACGGCATCGATCAGTATTATTTGTGGCGGCACCTCTGCATGCGTTGAGCCCATTCCGGCTAATATTTATAATCACAAAACGCTTTCTGGTAATTTTGTCGTGAAAAACATTTATCTAGAAAAAATGCTTTCGAAAAAAGGAATAAACACAGAGGCGACTTGGCACACGATTGTAGAACGCGAGGGGTCGGTTCAACATATTGATGCCTTAACACAAGATGAAAAAGATATCTTCAAAACTGCATTTGAGATAGACCAACGCTGGGTTGTGGAGTTGGCAGGAGATCGCGCCCCCTACATTTGCCAAGGACAATCCATAAACTTATTCTTACACTCTGACATTAATAAATGGGACTTGCTGATGTTGCATTGGACAGCGTGGGAGAAAGGCGTAAAAAGCCTTTATTATTGTCGATCCAAATCAATTCAGCGCGCCGAATATACCGGAGGCGAAGGCAAACAAATCAACGCTATAGAAACGAAACGCACCGATTATGAGGAGTGCCTAGCATGTCAATAAATTACAGCAATGATGATCCGTTTAAACTACAAGGAAAAGGTTTGATCGGACTTCTAGAAAACTCAAATGGCTATGATGTAGATCGTTATCCTTGGGCGTATTCTGCCTGGAAATGCCAGCAACAAATTCATTGGATGGGCGAGGAAGTCGCACTTGGTGAAGATATAAAAGATTGGAACAGCAGCAGACTCACTCAGCAAGAACGAAATCTACTGATCCAGATATTTCGTTTTTTCACCCAGTCAGATGTTGAGGTGAGCGACAATTATTTCAAGCGTTATATCCCAATCTTTCAACCGCTAGAGATTCAAATGATGATGGCGGCGTTCACTAATATGGAAACTGTTCATATCGATGCCTATGCATTGCTTTTGAAAACGCTCGGCATGCCAAAAACTGAGTTCCAAGCATTTAGAGAATATTCATCAATGCGCGCAAAAGCGGATTACATGCACACGTTCGGCACCAAAACTTGCGGCGATGTAGCGCGCACGCTTGCGATGTTTGGTGCATTTACCGAAGGCATGTCGTTGTTTGCAAGCTTTGCAATGCTTATGAATTTTCCACGCTTTAATAAAATGAAAGGCATGGGGCAAATTGTCAGCTGGTCAGTACGAGATGAATCTCTTCATTGTGAATCCGTTATCCGGCTCTATCACGAATGGGCAGATGAGACAGGTGCTGTGACAAAGTCAGTAGCAAGCGATATCATTGAGGTTGGCAGAACGATGGTAGATCTTGAAGATAAATTTGTTGATTTAGCGTTCGAGCTTGGCGATATAGAGGGTATGAAAGCAGAAGATATCAAAAACTATGTTCGCTACATTTGTGATTGGAGGCTAACACAACTGAAACTTACGCCTCAATTTGGATACTTTGTTGATCAATCTGGTGAATACAAGCAAATGAAGGAGCATCCCCTTCCCTGGCTAAGCTCTATGCTTAATGGTGTTGAACATGCAAACTTTTTTGAAGCCAGAGCAACAGAATATTCAAAAGCTGCCACTCGCGGTGAATGGCATGGTAAAGAGGGAGCATGGGAACTTTTTAAAAAAACAGTAAAATAAACTACGAAGTGCAGTTCGTCATTAGCTGTAATAATTCTGGGAGCAGGAGCATATCATCAAAAGTTGTTTCTGCCCCTGCTGCTTCTAATACTGAAGCATAAAAGGATCTGTGGTGACTTGCACCAATAAAACCGAATACATGCATACCCGCAGCTTTTGCAGCTTTAACCCCTGCTTCACTATCTTCAATTACGAGGCATCGTTCTGGAGGTACGTCCAGCTCACGAGCGGCAAGTAAATACAAATCAGGAAAAGGCTTAGGGTGAACAACCATATCAGCGCTATAAATGTGATCTTTAAAATACTTCGTTAGCTGAGCTTGCTCCAATAACTTATGAAGTTTCTCAACATATGCATTTGAAGCTACGGCCTTGGGCAATGAGATAATCTCTAATACCTGCTTAACACCAGCAATGCATTTAGCTTCTTTTTCCAGTACCAACAAAGTCTTTTTTTCAACTTCATTTAGAAAATCTGGCGAAAAAATATCATTATTTTCAACGGCTAATATTCTAAAAGCATCTTCTGTTGTATTGCCAGAGAATCTGTTGTTGTAGTCATCTAAAGTGATAGGATAACCATGCTTTTGAAGCTCTTCAACTTCCATACGATTTGCAATGATTTCACTATCAATAAGGACACCATCGCAATCAAAAATTATTGCCTCAATGATTTTATCATTGCTGTGAAAATCATCAAAAGGAGTTGAAGATAATTTTAACATTGCGTCCCCCATTAAAGTAAGTTGCATGGAATACGCTCCTATCTAGCACTCTTCTTCTTGGAAAGTAAACCCTGTGATAAAACAACAAAACATTTGAGTGAAAATGGCGCTTTTATAGATCCTTATTTATTGAATCACACAACATCCAGCAGAAGATATTTCTTTCGCGGCTTTATCATCTATTAAAACTATTTCAACACTTTTTAAAGATTCTGCCTCAGATTTCGCGTCAGATTCAGAATCATCACCAGTTTGTTCAATCTTTGATGGCTGATCACTACTGGAAACTTGCGTACCATCAGCACTTTCAATTTCTTTTTCCTTAGAAAAATCATCGTCAAGATTTACAGCTTGAACTGTTCGAATACTCACAGAAATTGGTTCGCCAACAAATGGAGTATCTTTGCTAGATATCAATCTATCAATGCCACAAGGATCAGGAGACTCAACCACAGGTAATTGGCGCATAAGATTTCTGTTCGGTTTAAATATTTCATCTCTTTCACCAGCAAAAACTATAGTTACAAAAGACAGCACACATAAGATTGTTCTTAAAACACTCATTTTTATTGTTTCTTATTTAATTTTTCCAATAATTATTATCGCATAATTTATTATTTTTTATCAACTACTTTTTATACATAAAGTATTATTTCCTGGATGGAGATTGCCAAACAGATTAGGGAGCGATTCTTGTATTGCTGCCCCATCAAATCATTTGATTAAAATTTCAAATAAATAAAATATTAAAAGGTCTTATAAACAAAGAATTAATAACAGCACTGGCTTATAATGTTGAAAAATATTTTACGTATATGTATGGTGGGCAAAATTAATTTATTAAAACGATACAAAGCGAGTGTTTTTTACTATGCTCCCCCCAACCTTCCTAATTCTTTTCTTGTATTTATACTTTTGTTTATCAGCAATTGCCGGAGAGATCGCAGATGAGAAAGTTGTAAAATTTAATCAAAGTGGCGTTACAAGCAACAACCGACATCATTATGAAAGCAGCCTTTGTGCTCCAACTAATGCATCTAAGGAGTTAATTTCAAATCTTAACGCCCCCCTCTCTACTGATACGACTATAACACTTCCGGAAGCACCATCCGCATTTGGTACTTATGATGATGGTGATAGCATATCTTTAGAATCATTATTTACATCTAAACCCAGCTTGGAAGGTGTCTGTGAACTTGAAGTCACTCAGACATTAGCACCACCCTCATCTAACAAGCGTTTAGAGTTATTGTTTTCAACTAAACCTGGCTTGGACGATGTAGATAGAGGTGAAATCACTCAGACACTAAGGCAGCTCTCATCTAAAAATCGCATTGCAATTATGAATTGTGCTGATCAATACTTCACAGAAGAAATGAACTGTGATGATGGTCCAGACCTGATTAAAGATTTAGCAAAAATAAGAACAGAATGGTTTGAGGAACGCCTAAAATGGAGCAGCCAACTTTTCACAATAGGAATGAAATCTAAGCATAAATTCAAGCTAATTGAGCAATTTGCAACACTCCCAACAGAAGAAGACTGCAACAATATAAGGGATCACCTCTTATGTTTTTCTCTTCAAGGTAATGCTGATGATCAGGCCATTGCGTTTATCGACGCTCTTAAAGAAATTATAAATTTGCACGAGCGGAACTTCAAAGTTTATCTAGCAAAAACTGTTTGTGGAGCCCCTCGCTGTCCAGCATCATATATCGATATAATTACGCAGGCCGTCAGAAGAATTAAGCTGCATCGCATGCAAAGTAATCATGAAGAGTTTTATAATATTCTGCAAAATGCCTCATTATTTTTCATAGAAGGAAGCACTTGGGAAAATAAAGTTGGGGTTTTTAACGCTTTTTCATCAACGAAGACTCCATTCGAACGAGCGTATAAAGCAGCGGCTGTACGATCTCTTATCACAAGTTATACCAACCTAACTGCCATTCAAAGAGAGGCGTATTTTAGTGACGTTGTTAATACAATCAACGCAATGGCAGTAGGAGCTCCGCCACAGTTTGGACAGATCAATGCGGACGACATATGTGACAGTGCGTGGCATGCTTCCCATTTTTTTATGCCTGAAAGCACCTGGCACAATAAGCTAGAGATTTATAGCGCTATTGCATCAATTCCACACCCAATCGAGCGACATTATAAAACAATGATGACGCGATACGTTTATCCAGTTAGCAATCTACCATCATCACAAATTCCTGCATATATTGGAAATGTAATTAGCATGCTTCGTGACATTGCCCCTTCTAGCAGCCCTCTGTTCCATAGCAATCTAACTGATGAGATTGCTCATATACAGAAAAATGCATCCCTACTCTTCATAAAAGGAAGCACTTGGAAGCAAAAGATGAGAATTGTTAATGCTCTGTCCTCAATTCAAGATCCATCTGAAAGAGATGCGAAAACCCAATCAGCCTTTTCTGCTTATAATCATGGAAATACTGATAATTTTAAATACGGAGAGATAGGGGATTACTTTGAAAATATTATTCGCGCACTCAATGAATAAAAACACGAAGAAAACAGTCATTATTTACAACAAGTAGTTGCCCTTTTGATGAAACTCTATAGACTTAGAAAAAAATAAGAATAAGGAAAAATAATGAATCCTGAATTCGTTGGATTGGCAGCAGGTGCTTTGACAACCGTGGCTTTTCTGCCTCAAGTTATCAGAATCTTTAAAACACGCACAGCCAAAGATATTTCACTAAGTATGTACTTAATATTTTGTACGGGTGTTTGCCTGTGGCTTGCCTATGGTTTCTTAATAAATTCTTGGGCAATTTTAATTGCCAATAGCATGACTATTGTTCTCTCAGGAATTGTTCTTGTTATGAAAGTCAGGTTGAAAGATCAGTAATCTCTTTTAACAAAGAGATGAGCTCTCGCATCTCTTCTTCTAAACCAATAGAGATGCGAATATATTCTGGCAAATTATAAGAAGTCATTGGCCTAACGATGATGCCTCTTTGCCCAAGATACTGATAAATAGCATGCGCGTTTGAGAATTTGACAAGGGCAAAATTACTCCAGCAAGGAATGGTGAGAAGTCCAAGCTCTGCCAGCTGTTCCTTAAACCATTCAGATAAAAGACGATTATGCTGATGAGATTTCTTCGTCCAATTCTCATTTGAAAGAGCTGCAATTCCGGCATGCTGTGCAGCTACACTGACATTAAAGGGAGCCCGAATCCGATTCAAGACATCAATAACTTTATGATTGGTATAGCACCATCCTAAGCGAAGACCTGCCATACCAAATATTTTAGAGAACGTGCGAGTTACAACAAGATTTTCATGTTGATCAACAAAAGACATTGCGTTTTCATAATCGTGAATATCACTTAAATATTCAGCATAAGCCGAGTCAATGACAAGTAAGATGGATTTTGGTAAAACTTTTAAAAGCTCGGAGATTTGAGAAGCTGTTAAATACGTCCCTATTGGATTGCCTGGATTATCAATGTAAATTATTCTGGTTTTTGCTGTGACACGGGAAAGTATTTCAGAAACATTAAATTGAAAATCAACGCGTGGAAACTCAATAGGCACAGCGCCGACAGATAAAGCCGCAATTTTATAAACCCCAAAACCGTACTGAGGCATCATAATTTCATCACCAGGTTCATTAACATATGCTCGTGCTAGCAAATGCAAAATTTCTTCAGAGCCGTTTCCACACAGAACTTGAGCAGCTGGCACACGATAGAACTCACTAATTTTATCTTTTAAATCGACTGCACAACCGCTTGGATAGCGGTGAATTTTATCACCTAATTGGCTTAAACTCAAAGAAACCTCTGGAGGGGCACCAAAAGGATTTTCATTAGACGCTAAAACAATCCGCCGTGTCATTCCAAGTGGTATTACATCCCCTCCAACGTAAGGAGAAATGTTCATAATACTCGTAAGAGGACGAAGACAACCTGGCATTTTGTTTTAAATCCTTCAGTTTTAGAAGATACTTTAAGTGTAGGACATTTTTGAAAAATATGTTAATCAAGTTTTGAAGTTTTAAAGAAAGTTGCACAAATGTTTCCAAAAAATATACTTGTTTACAGCAATGGAGAGCTTATTGGTGACGGCATGATGAAATTGCCTTTCATTAAAGCTTTAAAAACTTCTTTTCCAGCTGCAAAAATCACCTGGCTCTGCGGTCGTCACCCTACGATTTTCAAAACAGCACTTTATCCACTTATTGAAGATTCTATTGATAAGGTTATTGATCAAACTCATATTGGAAATAACTGGCATGATCTTTGGCGAAAACCTTGGAAACAACATAAAGACTTAGAGTCGCATTATGACATGATTATTGATACAGAGAGAAAGCCACTCGCCTCAATAGTATTAAAGCAGATTCCGCATAAGCAATATATTTCAGCATCAGCAGGATGGTTTTTCTCTGATAAGAAACCTTTAAAACCGTATAAAGATCCTTGTCTTTTACTAAACAGGCTGCTTGATTTAGCCTGGGTTGCCTCCAGTCAAAGAGTTACTCCCTCTTATGTGGTTGATGTTCCTCAAAAATGGCAAGACCTTGCAAAAACTTTATTGCCCTCAGACAATCTCGTTGCTTTAGCTCCTGGAGCTGGGGGACGCTTTAAATGCTGGCCCCTGGAAAATTTTGTGAATCTGGCCAAAAAGCTTAAGGAAGCAAACTATCAGTCCATTTTTATTTTAGGCCCTGCAGAGACAGAATGGCAGGATGAAATTAAAAATCACCTCCCTGATGCGCTGTTTCCTTTACAAAAAACGACAGAGAAATCTGCTTATTTGACGATTGCCCTCGCTCAGCAAACCAAATTAGTCATCGCTAATGATGGTGGTGTTGGACATATACTTGCTGCGGCAGGAAAGCCAATTATTTCTCTTTGGGGACCAACAGATCCCAATAAATCAACCCCCAATAACAACCATGTAACAATTGTTAGATCTCAGGATTTTGGTGGAAAAAGCATGAGTGATATTCCAGTGCAAGCGGTATTTGAAAAAGCAATTAGCCTGCTGAATTAAGAAGGAATAGTCTTTCTAATCCCTGCTAAAACAGGTAAATGGAATCTTGTGCGCGAACGTACTGGTGTCCCTGCATAAACTTGTTTAACAGCCTCAATGCAAATGACACCACTAAATTTCTGTAAAGATTTCTCACCGATTTTTTCCATAACGCCACCCGCTGTTAACATCAATCGGGAAGAGCTAGGAAGGGAGTAAAGCCCACGCGTTGAGGCAAGAGGTGTAAACATATTTTCTCTCAGTAAGTTAGAGAGTTGGGTCATTGTATAGGGTTGGCCATGGCCAAAGGGAGTGTGATCTAAACGTGCCCAAATACCGCGCCGATTCGGCACCACAATCATGAGTCTGCCATTACTATCAAGAACTCGCCAAACTTCTCGTAAAAATGATCGGATTTGGCTTGTATGCTCTAGAGCATGAACAAGCAAGATTCGATCAAAGGATTCATCTGGTAAAGGAAATTCATCTTCTTCAATCAGTGAACAAAGAGAAGGCCCTTCATTTGGCCAAGTAATAATACCTTGCTGTGCAGGCATCATCGCAATTACACTTTCCGCTTGATCTAGATATGGATCAAGATAGGGTAATGGGTAACCTAGACCTAATAGCCTATGGCCTTCTAAAGTCGGCCATAAACGAGAAATAGTTTGAAAAATATGAGCGGAGGTCATCTTCCCTAAGGAAGAGTTATAAAAATCACGCAGATCAACAACGTCAGTTACCATAACAATAAGTTAAATCATATGCGCTAGGTTTTAAAGAAAAAACATGATAATCAATTAAACACTATGAACATTCTTTTTATTACCTCAACCCGAATTGGCGATGCTGTCCTGACGACAGGCATTCTCTCATATCTCGTGGAGACTCATCCAGCTGCAAAAATTACGATTGCTTGTGGACCATTACCTGCTCCTTTGTTTGAACATGTGCCGGGTCTTGAAAAACTAATTGTTCTGCACAAACAAACCTACAGCAGACATTGGTTTCATTTATGGCGTCAATGTGTTTCACAAACATGGGATATGGTGATTGATCTTCGTGGCACAGCAACTTCTTACTTATTATTCGCAAAGAAAAGGTATATTTGGAAAACCCCTTCCTTTTATGGACACCGGGTTGAACAGTTTTCAAAGCTTGTAAAAATAAACCCACCCTACTCTCCAAAGCTCTGGTTTTCTGATGAGCAACGCAGGCGCGCTGCAATTTTGATTTCTGGTGCATCTACACTTGCTATTGCTCCAGCAGCAAATTGGAATGGCAAACAGTGGCCAACAGAAAAATTTTGCGAACTTATAAAACTATTTGTTGCAGAAAATCCTACAATACAAATTGCGGTCTTTGCAGCGCCACATGAAAGAGAAATAATTGAGTCTGTTATTGAGACAATACCAACATCTCAGCGAATTGATCTGGTTAAAGAAGAGATAGATCTGCCTCTGGTTGCGGCGTGCATTGAACGTTGTCAACTTTTCATTGGAAATGATTCTGGATTAATGCACATTGCGGCAGCGGTAAAAACTCCAACAATTGGTCTTTTTGGGCCTTCTGATGATAAGGTTTACGGTCCATGGGGAGAAAACAATATTGTCGTGCGCATTCCAACAACATTTAAAGAAACCACTAATCAACCTGGCTTTTCATATAAATCCAAAGATTGTTATATGAATAGCTTAAGCGTGGAGACTGTTTTACTAGCCTTACAAAATAAGTGGAAAGACTCCCCCTGAACTGATCAGAGGGAGAATTTTAACAAGTTATCACTTTGCAGCTGGAGCTGGAGAAGTTGTCCCAACTGGCATTGAAGCAGGCCCAGAATTTACAACTGGCGCAGCGTTTGCAACTGGCATAGCTGAGTTTGCTGCTGGTATGGGGTTTGCAGCTGGCACAGCTGAGTTAGCAGAATTAACTGGTGTTGGAGCTGATACCGGGAATGAATAGCCACAGAAACCATCAGCAGATCCACCCATATCTTTTATGGTTCGTAGGTATGCGCCCTTGTCCTTTCCAGACCACGTGTAAGTTACTTTAACAGATCCTGTTGTTGTCGGTGTTAAAGAACTCGCCATCATAGTAACAACTGAGTTTGCAGTAACATCTTCACCAAGCTTTGATTTATCAGGGAATACTGTACGCATCAGCTTACCATCTTGTTTCACAATACAAAAAGGATATGAATCTTGGCCACTAAGTGCTGAGGCTTCCTTTTGTAGGGTATCAACGTCATAACCCGACCATTTTTTAACGGCTGCGTTTGCATCATCAGGGGATAAAGCCATTACTGAAGAGGTACCTGCGATAAGAACTATTGCTAGCGCTGTTAGTGTATTTTTCATTTCTCTCTCCTAATTCATTTATTACAAAATTACATAAAGATTATGATAAAGTTTATTAACGCATTTTTAACTTTTCAACATAATTTTAAAATTATAAGCAATAGGAGTTAACATTTAGTTAACAAGGAATTCATTTTATGTATGTCTATGAATATTTTTGTATATTTTGAGGAGTATATATTTTTTGAAGAGTATTAGAATAGAGAAAGATTATTAGATCTGGCACCGACCGACTTTCCCGCGGCTTAAGCCGAAGTATCATAGGCGCAGAATGTTTTCACAGTTGAGTTCGGGAT
>CANFPP010000020.1 GCA_947449005.1 Holosporales bacterium
AAACATCAATCGATATACAATAAAAATATCAAAAAAGAGAAGCGTCGTTGCTTGCAACGTATAAGCGCGCTGTTGGAAAAATCTGTCGATTGTTTCCGGCCAGATACTCGGGCTTAAGTTCGCCTGCGGCTCCCTTAAGAAATTATTTTTCTTGTGAAAGTAAGAAAGATATATTATACAAAATGAAAACCATAAAAATTGTATAGAAAAAGGAGGGAAGAGTGATAAAGATGATAAATAAAAAAGGGGGAGAGAAAGGATACAAGCAAAGATGATTGTTCAAGAAAATTTTAAGGAGATTGACGCGAAGATTAAAGTGCTTCAAGCAAAAAAGAAAAAAATGGTAGAAACAAGAAAAGTTCAACTTTCAAACTTTCTCACTCTCCTTTTAGATATTTCCGGTGCCAATATTCTTCCGCAAGCAGTTCTTGCCGGAGCTCTTATTGATGCGGCCGAAAAATTTCAAAATAAAAACTCAAACTCCAACCAAAAGGAAAGCCAACAACAAAACGAAACTCTTAAAATCTGGCAAGAGAAAGGTACAGAACTCTTAAGCCAATTGCGAGGTAAGAAATCAAAAAATACCTTTCGACAGTCTGACAAAAAAGATCAACATGATTCAGCAAAAGATTCATAGATTGGACTATCAATATTTTAAAGAACATCAGAATGAGCGAGCGAGAAGAACGAGAACGATTATTCAACTGGGAGGCCTTGTCATAAAATCTGGACTTGCTGAAAAACTCACCATTCCTATTGATGAAGATTTACAAAAACATCATCTCGACAAAGCTGCGATTTTGCTTGGATTTTTAATTCACACTCAAAACACTTTGGTAGAATGCTCAATGGAAAATTTTAAAGAAATTGGCAGGCAAAAACTTTTTGAATCGGCAAATAAACAATAAGCAGGGGAAAGATTTTAGCATTTCTCTTTAGATATTTAATTGTTATTTTTTCTTCATAAGAAAAGGAATGATAGTTTCGTCTTTCTTTTAAAGGTTATTTCGTATAACTCTATCAATGTTTCTTAATAGTTCGCACAACATCCCGTCGGATTTTGTTTTTTATGAAAGAAACAGATTCATTTTTTGATATTATAGATGTGTTGGAGCTGCTTTAAGAGCTATGACCGTCACGTTACTGGTGTCTTGTACCCGTATAATAGTTTGGTCTTGAGGCTTATGGTTTTTATATTGATGGATCGTAAGATACCTCGTTTAGGAGATTATATCTTTTACCACCTCAACTTCCAGCAGCTCCGACACTGTCTTAACCTCCATAATAATAAAAGGAGTGGTTATCATGAGCAAGGAAAAAGAAGTTTCTCGTACAAAAGAACTTGAAGTCATGAATCCAAATGCTGCAGGTATAGATATTGGTTCAAAAGTTCATTATGTTTGTGTCCCAGAAGGTCGAGATAGCGAGAGTGTAAAATCGTTTGAGAGTTTTACGGAAAATCTTAATGAGATGGCAGAGTGGCTAAAAAAATGCAGAGTTACCTCTGTTGCTATGGAGTCTACGAGCGTTTACTGGATTCCTGTTTATCAAATTCTTGAAAGAGCGGGACTTGAAGTTAATCTTGTGAATGCCCGACATGTCAAAGGTGTCCCTGGTCGCAAAAAGACAGATGTTGAAGATTGTCGTTGGTTGCAAAAGCTTCACAGTTATGGATTGCTACAAGCTTCATTTCGTCCTAACGACGAGATTTGTGTGCTTCGCAGTTATATTCGTCAACGAGCTCGCTTGATAGAAAATGCATCTGTTCATGTTTTGCGTATGCAAAAAGCTTTAACAGAAATGAATATACAACTCCAAAATGTTATTAGTGATATTACCGGTGTTACAGGCACAGCTATTATTGAAGCGATTCTTGTCGGGGAAAGAGATCCTATTCAATTGGCTAAATTGAGAGATAATCGAATTAAAAATAGCGAAGATACGATTGCGAAATCATTGAAAGGTGATTATCGAGAAGAGCATTTGTTTATATTGAAGCAAGAATTTGACTCTTACAATTTTTATCAAAGACAGATAGCTGAACTTGATAAGGTTATTGAAGCTTATTATAAAACATTGGATAAGAAAGACGATCAGACACCTTTAATAAAAAAGAAGCGTAGAACGTCCTCTAATGGCCCTCAGTTTAATCTTAGGGAAAGTCTATACGCTTTTACAGGTATAGATTTTACCACTATCCCTGGATTGAGTGAGCTTACTGTGCAGGCTATCCTAGCGGAAACCGGCACAGACATGAGCAAATGGCAAACAGAAAAATACTTTACATCTTGGTTGGGGTTAAGCCCCAGCAATAAAATTAGTGGAGAAAAAGTATTGAGAAGTCGAACCAGAAAAGTAAAAAATAGTGCATCGAACGCCTTTAGATTAGCAGCCGTATCTGCAGGTAAGACGCAGACAGCCCTTGGTGCTTTTATGCGGAGAATCAAAAGTAAAGCAGGAGCGCCCAAAGCGATTACAGCTACCGCTCGAAAGATAGCTTGTTTATTTTATCGGTTGCTTAAGTATGGCAAAGGTTACGTTGAGCAAGGAATGGATTCTTATGAAAAAAACTATAAAGATAACCTTGTTAAAGGGTTAGAAAAATGGGCTCAACATCTAGGATATAGTTTGATTGAAAATCCAGGAAAACAGCCAGTTGAGATTGGTGTTTCTTAGGAGAAACGGGTGTAGGGTTTGTCGGGGGGCAGCTCTACACCTTCTTAATTTAAGGGAGTGCGTCGTGTATTTTCTTTATGCTTTTTCAATGATACTTTTTTCTGTACTCGTTAAAAGCATGGACTATTTTTGAACGGTGTGTTGGCTAGAGTCGATTATAATCTTGTGGATTCATTTTAACTTTTTTCGTTAATTTTAGATGATCAAACCGGATGATTGTTTAGCAAAAATTATTGTTAAATATTTGTTGCTGTTTTTAAAAAGCTGCCTGCTTTTTTTATTAATTTCGCGAGTTTTTCCAATAAAATACAAAACCAACAGGATAAGAAGAAAGGGGCGGATATTTGTATTTTTACTTAAAACTTCAAGAGACATCATCCAACTGCTTCCCTGTTAACTCTTCTTTCATCCGTTTTAATTTTTCTTGAAGAGTGCTCTGTAGATCCAATTGTATAAAGTCTTTTTCTGAGAAAGGAGATTGTTTTAGGTCTGATAGTTTTTTTAAAGCTTCAGACTTTCCTTCCATTTTATCTACATTCTGGTTTTTTGAGTCAAAACCTAGAGGAGAATTTCCGATGTTTCCTACTATCTGAATGGCTTTTGTTGATGCATGGTCTGTTTTGGCACACATATCTAATAAGATAGATTCATGTGCATATTTCTCTTTAATTTTTCTTAACTCTTCAAGCTTCTCTTTAAGGTCTGAAACTTTAGGCGTTAAAATGGACAAAGAAGCCTTATAGGTAAGAGAAAGTTGCTCTGATTTGTGAGCTTGCGCCAAAGCTGCAAGAGCTAAATCGTCTCTTTCTACTTTTATGGCTTTTTCTGCCTCTGAATGCCAAAAATAAATTGCTTCAATGGTTTTCTTATACTTTTTACAAAGACTTTTTTCGTCTTCCCATACCTCTGCGATATCTTCTTCTGTTTGGGCGATTTGAATAGATAAATTGCGAACCATTTGACGCTCTATTGTTCCTGGTCCTTCTAAGTGATCTAAAACATCATGAGTTGTCGATTTAAATAAAGTTGTTAAACGTTGGATAAGCTTCATTTTAGAGCTCCTGTATTTTTGGTGGGTATTAATAGTAAGAACAAGCTTTAAATCGTACTTATATGTTCTATATTCGTACATATAAGTACGATTGTCAACGCTATTTTTTGTTTTAAAGACAAAAGCATCTATCTTAAGACTAGATTGCCTATCCAATAGGAGATTGGTATATTACATCTAATAAAAATTAGAATTGCAAAGAAGCTTATATGCCAAAAGATGCTGAAAAGAAGTGGAATGCGTATGCTCAAAGAACCTTAAAGCGGGAGATGGGTAAATTTCTTGTTACTAATGTTCTCCTTGCTCAAAAACTCAATCTGAATCCAGAGGCAATACAAAAAAAAATTATAAGAGGAAGTTTTTCCGCTGGATTTTTTTTGCAGGTACTTGATGTGTTGGGTGTTAAAACAATTGATATTAGCGAAATAAAGCGACTGGAGCAAAATTGGGATGAATTGCAGAAGCGAGGCAAATCATTATAACTTCTAATGTTTTTATCAGTTCTGTTTTTACGGATAGCTAGCGTTCTTTAATCTTTATAGATAATTCTAGAAAAGAAAAGCAAGATGAAGAGTCCAAACAAAAATATGCTATTGAAAGCTCTAAGAGTTTTGAAAATAAAATTATAGATAACGAGAAAACACATGAAATTATTAGAAAAACTTGCTTTCAAAATTTTTGAACATAGAAATATAAAGGGATAAAAGAAATTTTCTGTGTGAGTCTATACAAGAAGTCTGCACGCTTTTTGCACAACTAATGTCTTTGCGGGGTTGGAGTTTTCTGTCTAAATCCAGCATATGATGATTTTAAGTCTCATATAACTATATTTTATATTTGATATTTTACAAATATAATAAAATATTTTATATTAAATGTAGTTCTTGTAATGTTGGGTAAATTAATGAACCTCCTTCAGTCTCTATTAATCCAAAATGTGCCATTTACGATTGAAGATGCAGCTACATTATTGCATCTTCCTAAGGATAAGACATCAATGGTATTAGCACGTTATGAAAAACAAGGTCACTTAAAGCGCATTAAACACGGCCTTTATATGCCTGTGTCTGAACGGTTTCTTACACAGGCACAATCATTATCCGATTCATGGAAAGTTGTCCCAAGTTTATTTTCAAAGAGTTACATTGGGGGTTGGTCTGCAGCAAATTTTTGGCAGTTAACAGAACAAATTTTTGAAACTACGATTGTATTATCTATAGATCCTGTCACACATACAAATTGTAAGAAATTGGGTTTTAACTATAAGGTTTTTACGGCTCATGGAGATTTTGGATTAGATATAACGTGGAGAGATGCTGTATCTGTTCCTATTTCAGATCCACATCGTACTATTTTAGATATGGTTAATAATCCAGCCTGTGGAGGTGGCATACAACACACTCTCGATTGTGTTAACGTCTACGTTAAGGAGCAAATGAATGAAACACTTTTAATGGAATATGCACAAAAATACACAAAAGGCTCATTTTATAAACGCCTTGGTTTTATTGCTGAAAAAACTTTAGGGAAAAAACACCGCTTGTGTTTGCTGGCGAAAGAAAACCTTACAGCAGGATATGCTAAAATTGATACAACATTATCTTGCCCTAAACTTATTACGCGCTGGAACCTTTTCATTAATGAAAATATAGCCTTATGATTACAAAAGAAGAAATTAAACTAAAAGCAGCGTTGCATGGTCTTGAGCCAACGACAATTGAAAAAGATTATGTTCTTGGATGGATTTTATTGGGAGTTTCTGAGCATCCAACGCTTTCAACAGAATGGGTGTTTAAAGGCGGCACATGCCTTAAAAAATGTTATTTTGAGGACTATCGATTTAGTGAGGACTGTGACTTTACTATTCTTGATGCAGAACAAGCGACAATTCCTCATATACAAAAAGCAATAAATGAAATTGCGCTATGGATTACTAAAAAATCAGGGATTAACATTGATGTTAGCCGTTCTCTGTTTGAGTCCGTTACAAACCCAGCACATCAAACTATTATTCAAGGCCGTATTTTCTTTAACACTCCTATGAGTCCGCAATCACCAAGACAATGGCCACGCATTAAATTTGATTTAACATCGCATGAAAAATTAGTTTTTGCTCCTGAACAACGATCACTTTATCATAACTACTCTGATCACAGAGAGTTCGTCGATAAATACATCAGTTGTTATAATTTTTATGATATCTTTTCCGAGAAAATCCGAGCTCTTTTTGAGAGAACCCGACCGCGTGATTTATATGATGTCGTTGAAATATCCAATAGATCGCTGGCTTATTGTGATGAAATGCTAAGAGCAGCTCTTAAAGAAAAATGTCAATTTAAAGGAATTGATATACTTGATCATAAAAGTCTCAATTGGGAAATTTGTCAGCAAAGTTGGGATGTGCAGCTTGCTCATCAAATAAGAGGGTTAAATTCCTTTCAGAATTATAAAATTCAATTTGATAATATTTTTTGTGAATTAAAACTTGATAAAATATAATAGTAATGAAGCTGTAACCGAGGCGGTATATCCGCATATAATAAGCTATATAGTTTTCTGCACTTTATGAGGAAAATCTATGGATATTTTTCTAAGTCTAAGCTTATTAAGTTTCTAGCTCTGTCTTCAATTGTCTACATAATCTCTATAGGACTCCTCTTTGCTGGTGACGATGTAGAGGAAGGTAAAGAAGGTGGACGAAAATAATTAATCTCTCACGCTCTTCATACGGAGAAGAGTTCTTATTATTTGGAGCGTAGTGCTCTTCTTTGCCATTTTATTTCTGATTTGTGTTCTTTATCGTCAATAGGAACGAATGCAACATCAATTCTCGGAAAAATTAATAATGATGAAAAACTTGAACAAGATTTAAATTTATCTTCAGCTGGCTTAGCAGCAGGAGCAATCTTTCTTCGTTGGCTGGAAAATCGTTTAGATAAAGATGGCGATATACCTCGAATAGATTCAGAACATATATACAGATCATTTTTTCAACATAATGAGTCAGCCATGTATGCTTTCTATACACTTAACACTGCTTGTAGTGGTATTTCTTATCTTTTATCAAAACAGTATTCATGGGCACCTTTACCACCCAACTTTGAGCTAGGATTTAATATTTCAGCAACGATGTGTAGTGGTTTGGGAAAAGTTTGTGATGAGTTTTCTTATTTATATAAATCTAAATTTCTTAACCGTGAAAATAGAAAAAGCCGCTAGGAAGCATTTGTTGATACGTTAAAATGGGAAGAGAAGATTCGAAAGAAAAAAACGTTAAAAAATCAATCAAAGATTATCACCTTATATACCAAGGGCATCGTATTGTAATAGGACAAAATGCTACTAATCAATGGAAAGCAAATATAAAAATGTATGGTCAACCAGAAGAAGATGACGATACTCATCTGGGTGAGTTTGATATTAGTACTGATATTCAAACTATAAAAAAGAAGATTTTTGAAAAGCTTTACCCTAATATTCCTGATGATACGAATTAATCATCATAAAACAGAAGATTATGTATAGAACTAATTATCTATAAAAGTAGATACCAAGCCCGAGGAAAAACAAGCATTTCAAATACAAAATCTCCATATTTTAGACGATGTGTATGTGTTGGCATAAATAAAAACTAAATCTACCGTAAGTTTCAATCACTCTGCTGCCAAAAAAGAGGCCTAGTTCTACAATTTTATATAAAAAGTTAATGTCTAAAACGAGAAAGTATTTCTATCTTCATAAAAATCTAACTCTGGATACTTTAAATGCTAAGATCTCAGGCTTTTAAACCGTAAAGCCTACTTTTAACTCACAACACAAAGTTTAATTATAGAAACATAGTGTGTATTAGGATCACAAATTTAGAAAATTTTTTCAATTTTCAACTGGAGTTCCAAGGTATTCTGAAATATTTACTATCGTAGTAATTAAGTTTTTCAGCAGTTTCTAAGGATAATTTTACAAAGCCATAAATTACAATCAATCTTCAAAAGTGTAAAAGTATTTTTATATACATCATAGATATAAAAATTTCTTTAATAAAATAAAGGATAAGATTATGAAAATTAAAAACAATATAGTTACTTCTTTAATTATCTTTTATGTTTTAGCTTTGTGGAGAGTTGAAGGTGTAGAGCCAGAGCTTGGAGAACTCCAACACCTTTTAGAGCCTATTCGAACAGCCAAGCAAAGAATTGAGGCTGCGGCAAGAACAGCACCTGCCGAGGGAACCTCAATTTTAATAGGAATTACGGGATCTGGAAAAACAACCGCATTTAACCTTTTGCTTGGAACCCCTCTTTGTGCAAAAAGAGGAACAACTATAGGAAATCCAGTAGTTGTTGACTTGCTAAATCCTGATCATCAACCTCATTATGAAATAAGAGAAGGTCCTGTTGCAGAAACGAAGTTACCTGATTTTGATCAAGGTTATTGTGATTTGCCTGGGTTTAATGATCCACGTGTCATAAATGATACTATTCAAAATGCTGACTCTTTATTAGTTCAAGAAATTATTAACGCTTATAGTGTTAATAAGGTGCTAAGTCGAATAAATCCAATAAAAATAGTAGCTGTGGTTAATTATGTGCATCTTGCCGGCAGAATGACAGAATTTTCTAGTTTTCTTCAACATGTTGGAACTATTTTTCAAAATAACCCAGCCGAACTTTCGGAAAGTCTAAGTTTAATTATAACAAGGTTTCCTCAACACTTTAAAAGTGCAGAAGATAGTGCAAAGGATTTTTTAAGAGGAACTTTTCGAATTTATGAGAATCCGCAAAACATAATACATTTTAACCCCGCACAACGATTCACTTTAGGAAAATTGCTTGAATTAAACAATGATCGCATCTCATTTTTGTATGAACCTTCTCTTGTTCAAGGAGATATGAGAGTTCCGCTTGATCTAAGTTCAGAAAAAACTTCCATTGAAAACCTAATGAGAAATATAAGAGCCTCACATAACATAAGACCTTGCGCATCCCTTTCAGAGAATGCTCTTAGCCTTATAAATAGAGCTTGTACTGTTTTCAATACACTTGTCTCACGGGCTGTAGATTCAGTTTATTCGAGAATGCCTGATTACATTAATGCATTAATTCTTAATGCACAGAATATACAGAATTTAAGAGGAAATTTTAGAGAGATTGTGAGCTTATTAGAAAATTTACCTCTTAGGAGAGAAAATTATCTGCAAAATTTCGATAATGTGCTTCAGGTTTTTCGCGCAATAAATGCTCGTGCAGAAGCAATTACAACATTTGAAAATGTAAGGCCATTTTTAGAGTTTTTTGAGTTGACACACCTGCCAGACACAATAAATCCAACAGTTTGGCAAAATATTCCCAATAGATTTGTTGCTCTTTTAAGACTATTTGAAACACCGCCACACGTGGAAAGAAGAAATGATGTTTTGTTTATGAAAGGTTTATTGATTTCAACAGGTGATATCCTTTCAGAATTAGCAAGGCATAATTACACTAAAATAAATATTTATGCACTCCATAGTCTTTTCTTAGATCACAATATTGAAAAATCAGGATTAAATGTTGGGTTTTGGGCTCCTAATTGGATATCACGAACACAAGGAGGCAAATTGATTAATCTATCTGGAATTAATGGCGTTAATCATGATGCGCAAGCTCAAAATGAACATGACGGCGTTTCCGGCTCTCCAGGTAACAACGGTGGTCATTTTTATGGAAAATTACGGCACTTTCATGGTGCTTCTCGCTTAACAATCAATGTAGGGGGTGGAAACGGAGGAAATGGGCAAAGTGGAGGAAAGGGAAATGATGGAGTACATGGAAACCCTGGTAGCAGTCAAGATGTCATAAATAAAGCATGTACTCTTTATGAAAGAGTAAAAGTAGAACGAAATTTTCTAGTTGCGGCTGCAAGCTTCATGTTTACACCCTTAAATGTAAAATACAAAGAAACTTATATTAGTGGTAGAAAGGGTCTTCCTGGAGGAAATGGGGGGCGTGGAGGACGCGGAGGTTATGGCGGACATGGTGGCTTAATTCAGATTAATGATGGCGTTCGTCCTCATGCTTTTGACTTGATAACCGAAGTCAATCAAGAAAGTAGCAGAGGAGAGAATGGTGCAAGTGGAAGAGGCGGCAGAGGAGGTAGGCATGGTGGAGAAAAGGGGAGTATGCACAAGGGGGTATACACTGCGGAATACATATCACCTGAATTAAGGGGTATAGGAATTGTAGAAGCAGATGACAACAGAATAACAGTTGAACCCCGTATAATACCGGTTGGGCTTGGCATTGCAGCACATGGAATTCCAGCAGTAGTTGGAGCAGTTGCTCATGCTGCACCAGCAATAAGCAGATGGGCGGCAGGTAGAGGAGGGGCTGTTATTTTTTCAAGACTGGGAGTAGGTGCGGGCATAGGAGCAGTATTTGGGTATGTTACAGGGGGCATTGCCGTTGTTGCAACAGCTGTTTCTCCCATTATTTCTAATCGTCGGATAGAAGGTCCAACCGCCTTTAATGGAAATGCTGCAAATGGATTAACCCCTCCTGATACTGATCTCAACGAACAGGGAATAAGAAATCCTTCAAGACAAAGAAGGGTTAATTTTTCTGAAGACACTCAAATATACACAGATTATTACACTGAAAAGAGAGATGAAAATGAATTATTTCCTCTTTATGTCTCTAATCTTTAAAGCAATAAGAGATTGGTGCTATGAAGGAAAAATTTAAAAAAACTATTAATAAAGTTATTATTTTTATAATTATTTTATGTATTTCAAAATTAAATACGGTGGAAGCTACACAAGTTGGGATATCAGAGGAATTAGGATCAGAAATAAGAAGCTTACAACAACTTCTTATACCAATTCGTGAAATTAACCAAAGAATTGAAATGGCCGCACGAACAGCCCCTACTCATGGAACCTCTGTATTATTAGGAGTTACAGGTTCGGGAAAAACAACATTATTTAACCTTTTGCTAGGAATTCCTCTTTGTGCAAAAAAAGGAATGAGTATAGGCAATCCAGTCATTATCGATTTGATGGATTCGGAAAGATACCCTCGTTATGAAATTGAAGAAGGACCTGTTGCAAGAACAAGATTGCCCAACTTTGATCAAGGATATTGTGATTTACCAGGGTTTAATGATATCCGCACGATAAATAGCAACCCTCAAGATTCTGCGACTATATCAATTCAAGAAATTATTAATGCGTATACCATTAATAAGGTGCTTCGTCAGATAAATCCCATAAAAATAGTAGCTGTGACTAATTATGTGCATCTTGCTGGAAGGATGGCAGAGTTTTCTAGCTTTCTGCAGCATATTGGAACTATTTTCCAAAATAACTCAGTCGAACTTACAGAAAGCTTAAGTTTAATTATAACAAGATTTCCCCAACACTTCAGAAGTGCAGAAGATAGTGCAAAAGATTTGTTGCGAGAAACTTTTAAGAGTTATCATAGCCCTCAAAACATAAGACATTTTAATGCAGTACAAAGATTTGCTTTGGAAAAACTACTTGAATTAAACAATGCTCATATCTCATTTTTGTATGAACCATCACATCTATTAGATCAAATAGGATCTGATATCGATGACATGACAGATATAAGGATTCCTCTTGATCATACGATAGAAAAAAGTCTAATAGAAGAAGCAATTCAAAATGTTACAGCTTTACATCAAATACAACCGTATATATCCCTTTCAGATAATGCGACTAGCCGTATAAATAGAGCCTGTAATGTTTTCAATGAACTTATCTCACAAACTGTAGATTCTGTTTATACGAGAATGCCTTTATATATTAACTCGTTAGTACTTAATGCGCCCAATATATCAGGTTTAAGAGAAACTTTTAGAGAGGTTATTGGTTTATTAGAAAATTTATCTCTAACCAGAGAAAGATATTCACTTAATTTCGACAACATTGTCCATATACTCCGCATAATAAATGAGAACGCAGGGGCAATCTCAACATTAGAAAATGTAAGACCATTCTTAGATTTTTTTGAATTAACCCATTTGCCAGATACGATAGATCCTGCAGTTTGGCAAAAATTTTCCAATAGATTTGTTTCTCTTTTAAGACTGTTTGAAACACCACCACATATAGAAAGACGAAATGATGTTTTATTCATGAAGGGTTTATTAGTTTCAACAAGTGATATTCTCCCAGAACTAGAACAGCACCCTTACACTAAAATAAACATTTATGCACTTCATAGTCTTTTCTTAGATCAACATATAGAAAGACCTGAATTAAATGTTGGATTTTGGGCGCCTTATTGGATAACTCGAACACAAGAAAGTATGAGAATTGATGTGTCCGGAAGCAATGGAACCAATTATGAAGCGCAGGCTGAAAATGAACACGACGGTCTTTTAGGAATTTTGGGAAGCAATGGTGGCAAATTTTATGGAGAATTAAAGCATTTTTATGGCCCTATGCGCTTAATAATTAACGCAAGCGGGGGCAATGGAGGAAACGGACAAGATGGAGGAAATGGAAAACCCGGTGCTAAAATTGATGCAAAATCAAGAGAATTTTATACTCTTAATAAGAGATTAGAAACAGAACGAAATTTTTTTGTACCAACTAATGTTAGATTTAGAGAAACATATATAAGTGGAAAAGAGGGGCGACCTGGGGGAAATGGTGGAAATGCAGGCAACAGAGGTTTTATTCAAATTAATAATGGAAGGCATTATGGTTACATAGACGAAATTAATAATGATGGAAGGTCAGGAGAAGGAGGAAAAGGGGGAAGACATGGCGGAGATGAAGGTAATGTATATAAGGGAGTGTATATAGCAGAACATATTTTGCCCTGGTTAACAGGAATTAAAGAAAAACTTGGAGAGGATGACGAAGTCATTACCACTACATCTCAAACTTCGTTTAGCTTTAACCATGCCCTTCAGAATGCTTGTTGGGCTCTTAAAAAACTACCCTTAATAGGAGCCACGGGTACTATTGCATATATGTTAGCCCGTACGGATATGAAATTACTGTTAGGAACTTATGGAGTAATAATGCTCCTTTATCCTTATAACTATAGCCACTGGGAAAAAGAGGTTGAAGATCTTTATGTTAATAAAAGTCGTAATGCAATTGATGGAGTTATGGGGCTTATTCCTGTCAGTATGAATGAAGATATTCTAGAGCAAGAACGGATAAATTACTACCAAGATACCCAATATTATGAAAACTATTATGCAGAGCAAAGAAATAGAGATTCCTTACTGCCTTTGTTTGTTTCGCATACTTAAAAGGACAGTGTTTATTTACACAATTTTCAAAGTTTTTATTGATGAGTGAAACTATTAATATATCTTTGAGATTCTAAAATAACGGAGTTATTATGAAAGTTTTATGTTTAAAAAAAATAATTTTAGGAATTGTAGTCATTTCAAACTTATCTACTTTTTCCAAGGCCGCGAATAATGATGAGCCCAATAATGCTGTAATAAATACAGCGCGGCCGTATAGAGTGTCATGTCAGGGCCAGTTTTTAAATTCTAGATTATTAGAAATTCATGAAAATATCCCAGAGCAAAGGAACGATCTCCTTTTTAAATTTATACCTGATAGGGAGAACTCATATAGAATTGGTGATGTAAATGGTAACGTATTAAATGTAGAAAATGCTTTTTGGCCATGGGCATGGACAGAAGTTTATTATCTTAGAATGACTGGTAATGATGGTACTTGGCTCGGACACAGGCGTTTTCAATCAAGTCAACGAGAAGACGGGTATTTTCAATTTATAAACACAGAAAGTAATTCAATTTTAGGTGTTAGCGGAACAAGACTTATAATGTTCCGTAGAAACAACAATGATACTGATTATGAAACAAACAAACTCTTTATACTAACATTGGAATCACCACCTGATCCTACAATACCCCCAAAAAGAGAAGGAATTATTGAGTTGGATTTTTCATGGTTATATCGCTGGCCATTTAAAGGACTTTTAAGATAAGGCTAAGAAGAGATAACGGGGGTAAGAAAGATAGTGCGGCAAGAAATATGAATGCTTACTAAAGTTACCACTAAATCTAAACATTTTACATATTATTCGGGCACTAAAACAGATGACAAAACTCCTAAACTCTACACGTTATACGGTGGTTTTAACGGTGCGAAAAATAATTAGAAATTAAACTTGTTTAAGATGTTGTGTTGTTAGTAATCTTCCAAAAAAGAATGTTCATTATATTTAATGAAATAAAGATGTTGGTTCTTTGATAGAAAACATTGTTTTTCAGAAATACTTAAAGTGGTGGATATGCATGAAATTCTAACTCACGAAGAACGCCAGCATAGGCGAAAAAGAGCTTGTAATACAGTTGGCAAAAATAAACTAACTTATATTGCAAGTGGAGCAGAGAGCTTATTGCATATATGGTCCAAATTCGAATCCGATTGAGCGATTATGAAAGGTTTTTAATGAATATGTCTCTAACAATCGATATTAAAACTGCACTAGAATTTAAAGATTCTGTGTCAAATATTGTTCAGTCACCGATAGAGCTAATAATAACTTCCGTAAACCCCGTATAGTTAATATTTTTTCTTCAACTTAAATGAGCTATTTCGCACAAATGATAACAGTGAATAAGGAGGCTGCTATGTACATCCGTTCCAAGTTTTCAAGTAAATCGTTTTTTCTTTTTTCTGTGTTTTTTGTTGGTTTGAGATGTTCATGTATAGAATTGTATTGCGCTGATGAGGATGTATCTTCGCACGTAGATGATGAAGGAAAAGCCCTAGTATCAATTATAAAGTATCATGTTCCAGATTCATTAAAATATCGTTTAGATTCTGAATTATCCACTATTATCACAAATGGAAATTACTCAGAATACATAATTAGATACATTCAAAATCCAGATAATCCAAAAGATAAAGGAAATCCAAATCTTAACTTCCTTGAAAAAATAGGCTCTGCCAATAGGTGGAGCCTTTTGTGTATGTGTGCTGATAAAGGTAATGCGGAATTAGTTTACTTATTGCGTCAAAATGGAGCTAACGAAGACTACAGTGATGATTATGGCATGACGCCACTTCATAGAGCGTCTTTTCACGGGCATATAGCTGTGGTTCAGCTTCTTCTTAAACCAATAGGGAGCGTTGACAATAAGAAAAGAGCAAATGCGCTATCGGTGGATTTTTTAGGATTAACACCTGGGGATTATATCCGTATTGCTCTGGATAGAGATGTTCATGGATGTCACGAGATCGAAGGAATATTAGAAAAAGCTGAAAAATATGAATTAAGAAAAAGGATGAGCCAAACGGTTCAATTAAAAAACTTTATCAGTGCATTTAGAGGATGGTGTAAAGCTAACTTTACATCTGAGCAGCTTTTAAGTGTTGGCAATATTGCAAGAAGCAGTAATTTACTAAGTTTCTCAAATATGTTTTCCGTTCTTAGTAACGTCGTTCCTTCAGGAGCAAGTGCTGTTACTACATTAGCAGGAGTCGCTGCATCAGCAATTGAAGGATATTTAGCTGACCAGCAAACAAATGATTTCTTAGATCATGCATCAGGCGTAGTAGATGATATTGATGATATGGATAGAGAATTTGTGAAACTTGCTTACTATCTAGCAGATATTTATGACGAATCAATTCAAATACTAAAACCTGCAGGAGCAGAACGCCTTGGAAGAAATGCAGCCAAATACGTAGCCAAGTATCTTACGAATCCTTCTCAACCCCAAAATATGAGTTTTGTTAAACAGATTGAACAGTATTTTTTAACGCTTAAGCGCGGAACATTTGAATCTAGAAAAACATTAGATAAAGAAGGAGCAGAATGGACTGTTGATACTGTATTAAATCGTACAGTTGGTAATTCAAAAATTTCTTCTAAAAGCAGAAAAGTTAAACATGCCGGTTTAGATACATTAATACGTGATGGTCGTACTCTGGATAGTATTGATGGGCTGTTTGACTTAGCAGAAATTACCAGACTTGAGTTGTTGTTGAGTAGAGAGGTTGAAGCAGTGACTTATGTTTCTCAAACGGAGAGTCGTTTATCTGAAATTAGATCGGGAGAAAACTCATCTTCAAGAGTTACTCTCCAAGGAATAGCATCTGGAAATAGTAGGATTATTGGGCGAAATGGTGCATCACTTGATACGGATAATATGCAAATAAATATAACGACAAGTGATACAGCTAGAGCTATCCCGGTTAATACTGGCCAAATTAATACCAGAGACGGGGTTTCTATTTCTGCATCACTGCAACAACCTTCTATTCAACCTCTATCTTCCGTTAGAAATAGAGAGTCAGGCAGTAATACTAAAATTACTGGGAGTGCATCTGATCAATCAATGATTGTGATGATTAATGAAGGAACAATTGATAATTGGTAATAATAAAAAGGCCGGACAAAGAGTTAAATATGCATTTATTTTTTATTTTTATATATTCATTATCTGCAATAGCTTACGCAGGTGATAATGATTCAAAAAAAGATACCCTATTTCATACGCATGACAGTAGTAGAGTTATTTACAAAAATGAAGGAACGGTTAATGAGAGTGGCGTCACAGTAAATAATTTTTATGGTCTTACTCAGCTGCGTCAACAACTTGGTCCTCGCAAAGGTCTTGTTGTTGAAGGGACTGAGATAGACAATGTTTCACGAGATAGCTTATTTGAACTTAGAATAATGCCCTTAGAGATACGTAAATTGCATGAGGATAGGATAAAAGGTTTATATAAAACCGCTTTAGTAACTGGTGATTGGTCACTTATTGAATCTGAAGTAGAAAGAAAAGACCCTTTTGCACAAATTTATTGGTGTGATCTTACTTTAACTACTAGAGGAAAGAGCACTAAAGCTAAAGGTTTTTTTGAAAGAGGAAAACGTTTTTTTGAGATAGGTGACGAAAGAAAGTCTATAGAAAGAAGTGGAGTTTTTTCCTTTCTTTCTGGGATTTTAAGTGAATATATGAGAGGGAAAGATGTTGCAATTTCTCATTATATAGAAGCATCAGATACATTTAAAGATGATGACGCGCAATTTCGATTTGCTGAGATTTTGTATGAGAATGAAGATTTTGAAGACTCTCTAAAATATTATGAAGCTTCTGCTAACCAAAGAAATGAAAGAGCTAAACAAAAATTAAACCATATTGCAAATACTGATATGAATCCGAAAGTAGATAGATTTAGACTTAGCGTGGCTCTATGTGCTGAAAAAGAAGAAGAATATACAGAAGCAATGAAATTATACAAATTGTGTGTAAGAAAGCCATTTGTAGAACCATTAGTAGAGAGCTCAATGAGAGCAACCTACCGGCTTGCAAAAATACACGAGAGACATAATAGATTCCAAAAAGCTTCAGAAAATTACTACGACATAATTTCATGTCGATATCCTGTTACTACTGTGTTTGATATCTATTCTGGCACAAATCAAAATGCTCTGGATGACCTTAATAGACTCTGTGGGATAAGAAATGGCTATGCTCTATTTTATAAAGGAAAAACCTATGGAGAACTAGGTCATGTGCCAGAATTAGAAGTGGCTCTAGATTTTTATAGACAAGCGAACGAAGTTGAACAAAAGCCTTCAGAATCAGACTTAAAGTATTATACCGCAAGGGTTTATAGAAAATTAGGTAGAATTGCTGAAGCAACACAACTTTACTTTAATCTTGCTATAAATGGTGATCAACTTGCTTTGGCAGATATGGACGAACTTTGCAGAAAAGAAATCGGCTTTGCACTATTTTATAGGGCTAAAGTTTATGTACATAATGCTGAATCTTCTGAAGCATCAGGAGATTTAAAGTCTGCTAATACTTCTTTAGGTGAAGCTTTAGGGTTATTTTATAAGGCTTCGCAGAGAGAGCCTTTAGTCGCTGTTGAAGCAGCAAATAGGCAAAGTCAAGCAGGCGAGCGTAAAGATAAAATAGTATTAAGATTGGAGGCACAAAGTGAAAGTAAGAAAGCACTCAAAAATAGGTATGATAAAAGTACAAATGCGGATATTAGCAATGCACGAGAGATAAGTGATTCTGTAAATTATGGTTAACAAAAAGGGATTTTAATGATGACAGTGTTTTTCAAACATGTAGTTTTTATTTTTTTATTTTTTTTAAGCGGGGTTATTTCTACAGGTTGGTGTGGTGACGATGAATATATTGAAGATGGAATACCTCTACTAGCGCGAGATTCTTATTATCCTAAAGTTGACATAGAAAAATTCATTGCAAGTGAAGTTGTTATGGAAGAAGAAGATGCTAAAACGTGTTTTAGCATAAGTAAATCTCTAGCTTGTATCCCTCCTTGGCAAAATAAAGCTTTAGCTTGTCATGTTCTTGCAGATGTTTTTTCTGTAGCAGCTATTTTGTCAACTGCAGCTTCCATCTGGTATACTTTTAATAACCATAACAATAAAGATTCAATATATTTGGGAAAAGACTGGAATTTAGTTTCCATGGGAACAGCTGTTATGGCTGTTTTATGTCGCTTATCAGGGGACTATTTTGACGTAAAAAAATCAAAGAATCTTTGTGCTTCAGCAGATTGTTCATCGTTGTATCAATATTTATGTTTCAGTTGTTTAGCAGCTAGCAGTAGTGGGGGAGGGTGTAGTAATTTTTGTAGAGAGTTGAGTCATGACAAATATCAAAAGACAGGTGATTTTTGTAAGATGCTTACCTATGCTGTCTATCCTACCAGTGCAATACTTAGCGTATTGGCATTTGTTTCTGTGGATGACAGAGTAGATTTGCAATTTAATATAGCTTCTATTGTTCTTTCTAGTATGGGTGCTTTTACAAGTAAAAGCCTTTATTTATATAAATCATTACACTATAAAAAAACAAATGATAACAAAATATCAGCACTTGAAGAAGGAAGAAGATTTATTGTAAATGCAAGCAAAACATTAGCAAGCAGCATGCTTGTTGATAGAACTATGCATGATGAACAACTCTCTCTCTATGAAAGAAGAAAAAAATCTGTAGATATACTCAAATATTACAATAATATAAGATACAATAAAGATATGAAAAAAATTGCTCGCTTTATCTTTTATGGTAAGTTTAATAGAAATGAAGCAGCGCAGCACATAAAAGATGAAATGAAAAGGCTTAAATTGAGACCAACCGAGGAGGAAAGTTTAGCATTTCAAAGTGTTGTGTGGAATCAAGTAGAGAATTTAGAAACGTTAGAATTTATTGATCCTTTTGTTAAGAGAGTGGTCTCAGAAAACTTTCCAGAAGAAGCACAGTGGAATGGACGCCTGGATCTGGATACATGGCTTTCAGGAAAAGTAGCAAATGTCGAACGGGATAGATTTAAAGCGAAAATAAGAAGTGAAGTTGGAAGAAAACGTGACATAAGAAGAGTGACTCCAATAGTTAGGGAGATTATATCTGAGAATTTGCCTGAAAGTCAGTGGGAAGCACGTATAAATGCAAGGTTAGTAGAAGTAAATGACGATAACGAAAGAAAAAAACTAACTAGGATAGTCAAAAGTGAAATAAGCAATTTAAGAGACATAGAACTAGAACATATTGCTAGTCACATAGTTTCAAAACTATTAGATGATGCAAGAGCAGCTATCTATATCAATGAGAAATTAGGAGAATTGGGTATAACTGAGGCAGAAAGAAACCCGTTTATAGATATCGTAAAGAATAAGATTTTAAGGGATAGATATAAACAAGATATTGAAGAAATAGCTAGAAAAACATTATTTAGAAGAAGACTTGTTCCTGCGACAGAAGATAACGCTTTTATTGCTGCAAAACTAAATGGACAAAATTACAGTGAGTTAACAGTTGAACTACGAAATCGTTTAATACCACTTATAAGAGAAAAATTAGAGTTTTTGAAAATGCGAAAGGTAATTGCTCCTATTGCAGATCGCACTATATTAAACATCACAAGAGGATCTGGAGAGCCTGAAGATACTTTTAATCAGAGACGCTCAGATTACATTAACGTGCAATTAAGAACACTTGGTTTAAGTGTAGATGGTTTTGCGGATGATATAAACGTAGCAATAGAAGAATTTGAACGAGAAAGAAGAGCGGTTGAATTAGCTGAAGAAGTGATGATGTCTCAAATAGATTTAAATGATATGGACGCTGTAAGGCAGTATATTGGGGGAAATCTAAGGCATCCTACATTACAAATTAATGAAGTAGAAAAACAGGTAAAAGCTTCAAAATTCAAAAAAAATGCAGAAAGAGTTGCAATTTACGTTATAGGAAAAAATGAAGATAGAGCCTATATTAATGTTAATTTTCCAAATAGCAGTGAATTAGATAGACTCGATTTGATAACACAACAGTATGTTAACGCAACTTTCCAAAACCCAAATTATAGTGAATTGGATAGGCTTGATTTGATAGAAGAGGTCAAGGCACATGCAATTCCAAATCTAAGGCATTTTGGATTTTTAGCATAATCATATGTGTGAGAGTGGTTCGTAATAAGTCTTATGGGGCTGTTAAAACTTACCAAGTCTTTAAAAAGCACTGTTTTTTGGAGTCATTAAAAAAGGAGAGATTGTGTCTAGAAGGCTGTGTATAACGGTTCAGGAGTATTTATATCTAGAATCATCTCAAGCAAAGATTGAAAACTTTGGTGATTTTTCTTCTGATAACGGCAAATACCCAGGACTTTTATATATATGTTGCCAAATACTGTTTTTAGCGTTTTAATTATATGCTCTCATGTCTAAGTGATCTTTGGATTTTTGCTAAGAACTTTTTCGCTAAAATAAAAGGAGTAGGTCATTTCAAACTTTACTGTTTATTATCTTTTGATAAACTATACTCAAATTATTTGTTGCTATAGATATTCTTACTTTAATAAGAATTATTTTTTTAATTTCGCCTTGCATAAATTAAATTTATCTGGTCCTTTTAGTCATAAGCAATACTTTTAAGAAAAATACACAAATGTATAGCGTTTGGAAACATATCACGGCAAAGTTGTGTATCATACTTACGGTGCATGTATCTTTATCACCTTCGCTGTTGGCAATGGAAGTAGACCAACCTCGAGAATCAGCTTATGCACATTTTCAACCCTTTCCACTAGATGATTTTCAGAATGCTGAAGATATATTGGCATCTGAGTTAGATGCAGTAGAGAGGAGAAAAGCAGTTGAGCAAAAAACTCAATTTTCGTCTGATGTATTTAATCCCTTAGCCATCCTTTATCAATTGCTTGTAGGCAAAAACTATGATCCTTATCGGATTCAGCTTTCTGATCCTAGTCAACTTACGGGACTATGGCTTACCCTATTGTTGTTAAACGGTCAGGGCATGACTGAACAAGCAGGATATATTTCTTTACAAATGGCAGTAATGTCTCCCCGAATGAACGTACGTGAAGATGGTAATCTTTATGTTATCGATCAATATTTTTTCACGCAGGAGGCCTATCTAAACCAAGTGATTGATCCTATTGTGAAAAAACGTCTAAATGCGTTAAGTGGAGAATCATTTTTATTGGCATGGTTAGGAAAATTACCTTCTGATTTTGGTATTACAATAAAGCAATATGACCAATTGTGTAATGATTTAATGCATTTGCAGGAGTACTGCCAAACATCTCAACGTAATGTAATTACACATCGTGATCTTTTTAAATCTCTAGATATACTGTGTTACACATTTTATTGGCCAGAAGATAGTCAACTTAACGTTGATCGCTCTCTATCATGTGAAGAGCTAAATAAACTCTATCAACTGACGCGACGAAACATGATTTATAAAGGAGGTCAGAAAAAATTTTTTGATGTACTTGCTTTGCGAAGTGAAGAAGAGGCAAATTTAGATACTGCACTTTTTTCTTCACAAGACATTGCTCTTAAGCTAATTCATTCTTTTCATTTTCACACTAATCAGCTAGAAACAGGAAGAGCAATGTTTAAAATGGCAGCTTATTCTCCTTTTAATCTTGATAAGGAGCATCTTCCTGCCATATGGCAACAGAAAGCTAAAGAATACTTAACATTTGAGCAAAACGATGATGGAAGATTAATAGATTTTTGTTGTCGTTTAGGAATAGATTCTAATAGTAACCGTAATGATTTGCCTTTACTTCATGCCGCTGTAGAGAATGTGCACGAAGGAACTAGGGGTAATCTTTTTGCGCTTTTAAGGCATGGAGCAAATAGATATGTCTTAAATACGCAAAGACAAACCGTTTTAGATGTCATCATAGCTAAACGTTTAATGAGTCAAAGTAATGAATCTACGCATTTAGATGATATTTTGCGCTTTCTTGTAGGCAGTGGAATTGTACAGCACTTTAATGCAGACCAAGCATATAAGCTTTATCAGGTAACTTTAGGGCAAAATAATTTTTTTCCTATTTTTGAGACGTTAAGTAGAGAGTCTCCTGAATTAGCTTGGCATATAGTAAAAGGAGATTTGTTCCAGTCTAATCCTGATCGTCCTGGTGGTAAAGTAATTGACACATTGGGTGGTAGAAAATGGTTTCAGAATTCTTATTACCAGCAGATTTACAATAGCAATAGTAATTTTAAACGTTATTTTCCTGACGGAAAACGTGATGTAGGCTTAATTTCAACATCCACCGGTATTAAAGTCTGCATTAAGCGTTGGCCTGAGTCACCGGGGCTTGAATATGCAATGTATAGCTTTACACATAAATTATTTGGTTGTGGTATTCCCCCGAGCGAAATATTTCGTATTCAAGTTAATGATCAAAACGAAGTGTTACAAGCGTCTTTATATATTGATGGAACATCATTGCAAGAGGTTATAGATAAGACTCCAACAGTCTTGCAACCATCTGGTGAAAAATCTTTATTAGATGAAAAGTCACTATCAGCAACTATCGTGACTGCTGCTTTAACAAACCCTGAAGACGGTCGCCCTCCTAATTATATATTAGCCCACCATCTATCTAGGCTGTTTTCAATTGATAATGATCATGTTTTTGGTCCAACTATAGAGAAAACAGTAAGCGAAGGGATATTTAGAAATTTTGTTCTTAAAACACGTTCTGTTTTATGGTGCTTAGATGATATGAAAAGTACTCTTCACCCAGACATAAGAGTAGGACTAATAGAAAAACTGAAAGAACCTCTTACTTTTTTAAAAGAGTGGTTAAAAGCATTACGAGTACGAGAACAAGAATTCAGACAATTATTTCCAGAACTTGAGAACTCTCAAGAAACAACAATCAGAACAAACTATAAAAAATTTTTAAAAGACCAAGGAACATATATAGGTATACCCTTAACAGAAAGTGTTCTAGATAGACTTCATACTAAGCTTTTGGTATTACAGTCATTGGCTCAACGTTCAGGAGATGTAACACATCTAGATGTTTTGAGCGAGTTAGAACCACACTTAGCAAGTCATATTTATCGCCCGTTGCTCTGCGCACCATTGTCAGTAAAAGAACGTTTTGAAAGGTCAGATGGTCGTACTTTTAGTACAACGCGACTCTCACATCATTTAGAAGCCATGGATGCTACGCACATGGAGCCTTTTAGACTTGAAGAAGCTTTTACGAATCTTGATGAGGCACTGAAGACGATTAGTGATATGCAACGCAATCAAGTTCGTATACAAGAACGCACACGAGAGGGGTTTGCTAAAATGACCCCATCGTTTCAACGAGCATTTGTATCTCAGCTGGATCTAGAAGGAATGCCATTAAGAGAAAAAGAAACATGGTTTAGACATATTGGTAAATATACAGATGAGTGGACAACGCTTTTATTACATCCAAAGCTATATATAAATGATAGCTTGCTGGGATTATTTAGTATGCGTAACGTAAGTGAAATGGAAATTAGTGGATGTGAGCAATTAACTGATCAGGCCTTTGTAACAATTAGTGAACAATGTAGAGGGTTGAAGGTTCTTAAAGCAGCAAATTTGTCTAATGTAAAAAATCTTCGCCGGTTTGAGAGATCTTTTTTTGGAGGGAATAAAGAGTCCCATCTAAGTTTTCCGAGTTTAAAATTTTTGGACATTTCTCAACAAACTGAACTGAATCGTGCAGTACTACAAATACCTCACTTAAAGGTTCTTATCGCAAATGGATGCTCAAACTTAGAATATACCGACTTAGCTTGTGATGTACTGGAAGATTTTGATCTAAGAGAATGTACTTCTTTTACCCACGAATCTTTACAAAGGATAATACAAAATAGCTCATTAAGATCTCTTCAATTAGAAAATTGCTCACAGTTTGATGCGTACAAAAATTTATTTGTAAATATACAAGATATCTCTATTGCTTGGTATATATCTGTCATTAAAAATCAAAGGAATAGAGAATTTGTTTTAAAAGAATATAGAAAAGTACAACATGACAATAAAAGATCTATCCAATTATTTAATCAAGATTCATATATTGATGATGAAAGCATGAGTGCTTTGGCCAAAATAGCAGAAAAAAATTTGACATTGGAATCATTAGAGGTAAGAGGTTCCACTTTTAGAGATGATGGGTGTTTGGCTCTAGAACAAATGCTAAATATTAATAAAGTTTTAAATGATTTATGCTTAGCAGCTGGTTTTATAGGAGATGGTGGTGCAGAAGCATTAGGAAGAGCATTAACAGTTAATATAGTATTAACAAGTTTAAACCTTGGAAATAATTGTATAGGAATTAAGGGTTCTGTTATTTTAGCAAAAGCATTAGAAGTAAATAAAACATTAAAAAACTTGAATATAGGAGCGAATAGAGCGGGTATTGAAGGTGGAAGAGCATTTGGAAAAATGTTAGCAATTAATAATACGTTAACAGGTTTAACTATTAACAAAGTAGGTTTAGAAAATGATGGATGTATAGCTTTTGCTGAAGGATTAAAAACTAACAAAGGGATTAAGTATTTAGACTTAGAATGTAATCAATTCACCGACAACGGAGGAGCCTCATTAGAGGCGGCATTAGCACAAAATGAAACATTGACGGATTTAAGATTATTCCCCTTTCGCGTTTCAATAACAACAAGCAGTTTTGAATCAGCACGAAGTATTGAGGCATCTTGGAGAGAAGAAGATAGGGTAAATAATAAAATTAGTAAGGACATCCTCGAAAAAATTAATAAGCATATAAAAAGAAATAATTCTCTTGCCAGAGCTTCTATGGCTATTTCCTTAGCGAAATCTCCTACTTCTAATCAGACTTCACACACTGTTCAAGAAACAAAGAAGAAATCTATTGTAGAACATCGTTCCTATATTCCACGGATATATTTTTCAGAAGACAAAAATCAACAGTTTTCTACAAGTAAAATGTGGACAACAATTCAACGTCAATTATTTAGTGGAGAAGGAATCAATCTTCCTTTCTGTGCATTAATAAGTTTACAAGGAACAAGTGATCTCCCCTTTCAATATCTTATGCATCTTGAAGAAGAAATTCATAAGATAGATTCATCATTACCGTTTCAAGCCATGTTTGATGGTATGGCGGGAACGGGTCCTGCTGGCGTCTTGGCTTTATGTCTGAACGTGCCAATATTGGGACGTTCATCTCAATACAACTATAAGGTACAGCAACTATCGCGTTGGTTTGCTCCATGGCAAATAACAGACTCTTCTCTCTTAGAATATATTTTAAAGGCTAATGGTACTAATCCCCTAAATTTAGGTCATAGTGTAGGCCCCCTTTTGTTAACAATTGGGGATGATACATATGAAGCAGCTGAACAATATAGTGAAGATGGTTTAAAACTAACTAAGCGCATGATGCAAGAGTCGGCAAAGGATCCGTCATTACTGCTAACTCGATTTGCTCGAGATAAAGATAAGTGGAATATTAATAAAGAACAACCGCTTTTTCTTTTATCTTTGGGTGTTGTAGAAGATAGTGCAACCACAGATCATCAATTGAATGAACAAAGAGATGTTTATTACGTTCGTCCGTATTTATCTGATGGAGTAGATAACAATCAGATTCAAGCAATAGCAAAACTATTAATTGTTAACTATCAGCAAAGGCACGGATTGGCAAAACAAGAGAGTGATCTTTCAGACATTTTAGATGTACTGATACAAGGGGAAATGGAGCGCTTAGCGTCACTAGATGAAACTGCATTGTATAGAGAGTTAAAGAGACAGGAATCGGCACAAGCACAGCTTGAAGCTGAAGCAACCGTACACGCAATTGTTGAGTCTTATGCCAAAAGAAAAAGTCTTTTTGTTCAACAAACGCTGAATAAAGGTAAGAAAATTTGGGAGGATATGAAAGGGGTAATTTACCGTACAGGGGTCGTAACTAATTCAGCAAAAGTTATTGAGCAGAAGGCGATGGGATACTATAAAGCTGTTATTGAACAATTGAAGCATTCGACTGATGAAGAAGCTATAAAACTGCTAGAGAATTTTTATACATGGAAAAAGGGATTATGGTATCAGATGGTTCACCAGCAGATGGAATTAGTACTTGTTACACATGAAGCATTGAGCTTAGAAACAGTACGAAGAAATATAGAAAACTTTGAAATGTTTGCTAATGCCGCAGGATCAGCTGCAACCTATGGAGTGAGTTTTGTACCCATTGCAGGTCCAATAGCTTCGTCTGTATTTGATAAAATGAAGACTGTTTCTTTGGAGTTATACTACGGTAAACAATCTCGCGAACATACTCAGCGTATTACAGCTCTTTATAACAATGAAGGATTACGTGGTATGTTGCGGGTGTGTAAGCAAGCATCTACTCAATTGCTGTATCGTTTACATGACCGTGTGAAAGACTTGACACCAACTAGTTTAATTGATTTTGCATTTTGCTTGGTGGATCATTTAATGACTATAGTAAAGAATCGAGTACAAAAGTCGGATATTATGACTGTAATAGATGAGGTAACTACTTATCAAGTAAACTTAACAGAAAGACTTCAACATTTTGTAGGAGCTCAGGAGCTTTTAAAGGATGACAATACAGCAATACGCCCAGAAGAAATATGGAATGACAGCAGAGGAGGAGATCAAGAAGTAGCGCAAGCGTACACACAAAAAGTTTTAGAAGGGTGCGGTATGCATGAGTGGTTGTAACCTAACGATTGTTATTCTTATAAAAGGGTAGTAAAGTTTATCATTAGCTATAAAGCTACAATTAGCCAAAAACCGCTTTAGTTATTGACATTATTCCTGGATTAAGTGTTTTATCTAGAAATTATCTCTAAATATAAAAAGCTTATTAAAATAAATATATCATGATCAAATATTTTTCTTTCCTTACTATTTTTGTTATTAATTTATGTTTTGTCGGCTGTGAAGCTGCAACAATAGAAGAAGCAAAAATACCTGAAAGTCTTTCTGGCTCTACTGCTTCTCACATGAGATTTAAAATAGGTTTTGAATTTCAGGAAATTGGTGGTTTGTGTCCTTGGGCATTACATGACGTTACTGTTCAAAGGAAACCATTGTTTGGAAAATTTGTCCCCGCAAAAGTAGAGCCTTTATGGCACGTTGTCATCGATACGAACGATATTGAATTTGTTACATTCCCTTTTACGGATGAAGAGGGACCTTTCTTGGAACACTGCATAGAAACTCTTTCTGCAGCATTTGAAGTTTTAAAAAGTAATTTAAATGAAAACAACATTATAAGTTTCGATGATTGGACGACAAAAATCGATGTAACTTTATTTCCTGATACCTACCCATTGGTTCATAACAAATCAATAATACGTCCGATCAATTGGGAACCTAAGTTTGCTCCACAAGTTACGCTTCAACATCCTTTAGAATGGGCTATTCCCTTATATTATGGAATATTTGGATTTGATTGCGCTGATATGCTAAATTTTTCTTCTAGCTTTCCCTACCGTGACTCATTGTTAGAGGCGCTGAGAGAAGGTGAGTCAAAAACGGCTCAGGATATTTTTATTGAGCAAGGGAAAAAGATAAATGGTTTGGTGTTTTTACATGCTCTAACACTAGTGCAAATGACTCCTCTAGAAGAAATGGAGGACCACGAAGCCTTAAAAGAGACACTTGATTGTCTAACTAAATATTGTCAAGTTGATGCAAAAATGAAGCTTACTTTGATGTCTCGGCGTCCTTTTTCATCAATTTATAGAGATATTGAAGAAACAATGATCATTCCGTATGAAGCGTATTTTCAAGAGAGCATTATAAAGTTTAATAATAACTTTACGGCTTTTGCTGAAGTACCAAAACTATTTAACCTAACAAATTATGGAGAACAGTTTTTAGACCCAACAACAAACTCCGTAAGATTACTTGATAAACTTTTAGGGGAGTCGGCTCTATTTCAAAAACCGTTTTTCTCGGAGAATGTATCGTTGATGACACCGCTCTTGACACAAGGCGTTGTAACAACAGCTATGATTCGCAATGCAGTTGGATGTGAGACTTTATTTGACTCTTATTTTGAGGTTGCTTTAAATATTTCTGCACCAGATTATACTCGTTTTGGTTTAAATGTTTTAGAGAGAGATGCCTTTATTGTTAGAGAAGATGGATATGCACATGACTCTCTTTCTCCTCCATGGTTTTTAAGTTTGGAAGATTCTATGGGCAAACTTAAAGACACTATACAACTGGAAGATAAAAAATACGGAGAAGCTATTGTTGAGATTCGAAACATAAAAAATGTGGGATCTTGGTTTTTAAAAAGATCAGGATTAAAAGATATCTCTACAAAAGGCAGATTTTTAGACAACCCAAGTAAAGTTTCTGTGGAGGCGCTTGGTTTATTTAGTTTTTTAAAATCATTTACAATGGAAGATTTTCCTGATATTTATATGGGAATAGGATATGCACTACAAAAATATTAACTCGATTGTAGGGGAGGGTGGCAAAATGCTTAAACACTATTTAGGAGCCCTTGCTGTATCTTGTAGTTTGATAAGTGTATCGTTTAGCCAAGATTACAATGCAAGATTGTTAGACGTAAATTCAGAAGAATTAAATACAAAAATCTTCTCAAAATTTACTGTATCTAAAGATACGATTCAAGAGAGTCTTAATTTTATTTATAAGCCGGAAAATTTAGAAGAAAAGAGCGCAGGTTTTGGTGCGGTACATTCCAGAATGATTTCTCTGATCAGTGATAGAAATTTCATTTCCTTCGCCGCTACTTGCCAAGGCGTTTATGATGAAGGCACTGAAGAAACGAAAATAGCTGTTTCGATGCTCTTTGAGTCCGTTAGTGATAAATATCACACTCAATTTAAACGATTTCAAAAATTAAAAAGAATTAAAGATCAAGAAACCGGATCAACGCATAATCCTGAATATTTTGGCAAAGCAGATAAAACAAAACCCTTAGGCTATTCAGACTCTCTGTTTGAAATAACTTCTCATTAGATTTATGAGGAGAGTCATAAAAATTTCAGTGCTTGAGAGACCGGAAACAACCAATTTTATTAAAATTTTAAGTGTCGTATAATAAATATTATGGAAAATGAATGATGGGTAACTGACTGATTTCAGACACTTTTATATCTTAAGAGTTTCATGAGCCAACTTCACTTCCGTCCCACAAAAAGCTAAACCAATCGCCAAAACAGATGCAATATTATGCTGCTTAAATATTTCAATATATTTTTTATCTTTAATTTGCTTTAAAGCATCTTCTGTTTCTTTATTTAGCATTTTAGATGCTTTTGTAACTTTAAATTCCAGGATTATCCCTCCCCTATCTTTATTTTTAGGAATTATAACAACATCAGAACGGCCTAGACCCGTCTCGTGATTTGACAAAATAACATAATTATCTCTTAGCCCTATAATTATTCCCAAAATCAGACTATGGAAAACTTGTTCAGATGTATTTTTATTAAAATCAAAGCGACTTCCTGATTGCATAATGTATTCAGAAAGATGAATGCAAAATGTATCCATTGCTCCGTCAACCAAACTCCGTATTAATTGATAATAAGAATCCAAACTTACCGCGTCGATAAACCATTCCTTAATTATATCGTCATAAACGAACCCAACTTCTTTATTAGGAATTCTCATTTTAGCCATTAAATAGTTGTCATGAATTTTAGTAGATGTAACGTTTAAATAACCAGCATATAACATTAGACTCCACAAAGCCTCTGCTTTTGTTTCAATATTTTCAAACACAAGATTTTCAGATAAAGGCTGTTCGATTGAATGACCTTGTAATAGCTCTTCAAATTGCTTTTTAACAACAGGTTTTGTCTGATTTAATAATTTTTTGATTAAACCATTACTTGAGGTGTTTTTCCAATAGGGTTCGAGTTTTCCATGGTTTTTTAAACATTTTATGATCGACCAAGGATTATATAAGACATGTTTTCCAATTTGATATCCGTTATACCATTCTTTGATGGCACTGAGAGAAACCTCTTGCTGAGTCTCAGTAATTAATTGACTTACCTCAGCTTCTGTAAAACCAAAATATTGGCCATATTCTTCGCGCAGCAACGAATACACCTCAAGGTTATTAAGTCCAGAAAAAAGGCTTTCTTGTGAAATCCGAGTAATACCCGTAAGAACCGCTTTACTTAAGCAAGAATTATCCTTCAGGGCTTGCCCCAGAATACCTCGCATCAATTTTATCATATCTTGATAATAATTGTTTAAATACGCTTCTTGAATGGGGGTATCGTATTCATCTATTAAAATAACAGGTGATTTATTGAATTTTCTCGTTAAATAGATAGCTAACTTTTTTATGGCTCCTTCAACTTCAAAGTTATTTCCTTCTTTATAAAGTAACTTATGAAACACTGCTTTTTCCTGCTCATGCAGAACATTATCCTCAAGGTCATCAAATAGATATTGATGTTCGGTATACAAGTCACTTATTAATGTTTTAATGCCAGAATAAGCATCAGCGTAATTAGATTGATTAATATCTTTAAAAGAAATGAAAATCACTGGGTATTGATTTTGATGGTTTGTGCAAAACTCTTGATCTGCAGATATGGCTAAATTTTCAAATAAATTTATATCTTGAGAATAATCTTTTTGTAAAAAGTA
>CANFPP010000021.1 GCA_947449005.1 Holosporales bacterium
CTACCCCTCCAGCTTTGTGAAATCTCCAATAGCTTGAATTTTATCGAGCATAAGTTGTAGTAAAGCTAGGCGATTATTGCGTATTTTTTCATCATCACAATTAACAGTTACAGTATCAAAGAAATTATCAACAGGCTGACGTAATGTAGCTAGTTGCCCCATTAATCCAACATAATCATCTTTTCGCAAGTACGTATCATAAGTTTGTGCAACGGTGTTTAAAGCATCATGCAATTTAATTTCTGCAGGCTCTAATAGGAACTCACCCCTTAAATAGAGCTTATTTTTCTCCGACTTTTTCACAATACCATGAGCCCGACGAAATGCAGATTTTAAAGCAATTCCATCTGACGTTTTCAAGAAACCAGCTATTGCTTTGCCACGCTGACTTAACGACCAAATATCATCCGTATCCATAAGCACTGCTTGGACACAATCATGCTCAATCCCCTGCCCTTTTAAATACACTGTCAAACGCGTGATGATAAAATCAATAACAGTTTCTAAGGCGTTAGGGTTTGAAAGAAGGATTCTTTGTTTCTTATAAGACTCAATTGATTTTTGGATATTTTCGCTTAAGTTATAGTTTTTTAGATTATTTTCTATAATTAAACGTATAACGCCTAGGGCTGCCCTACGTAAGGCAAAGGGATCTTTTGAACCTGTTGGCTCCATACCATTACCCAAAAATCCGACTAAAGTATCCATTTTATCGGCCAAACCTAGCTCAACACTTAACTGATTAGTTGGACATGAATCATTTGGCCCCAAGGGCTGATAATGTTCATGCATCGCAAGGGCAACATCGGCCCCTTCGTTCTGTTTAAGGGCATAGATTTTGCCCATGACACCTTGAAGCTCTGGAAACTCTCCAACCATCTGCGTTAAAAGATCTGCTTTACAGAGCCTTGCTGCCCTCTTACCTTCTTGAGTCTTCATTACGTTTTGCAATCGATCAACTTTTTGAGCCAACGTTCCCAATTGCGCTTGAAACACAATCTCATTCAGCTTTGGCAGTAAATCTTGCAGTGGTATTTTTAAATCCTGCTCAAAAAAGAATTTTGCATCACTAAGGCGTGCCCTAAGAACCCGCTCATACCCCTTAAGCATCTCAGGCGTTGGTTTCATGTTGGCAATAACGCCAAAGTAAGGCGCCATGTTTCCTTTAGAATCATGTAATGTAAAATATCGTTGATGCACCCGCATTGAGGTTGATAGAACTTCGGCTGGAATTCCCATAAACTCTTGATCAATTTTCCCAAGCATTGCCATCGGGTATTCAACTAATCCAGAAACTTCTTCCAATAAAGCAAGGTCACTAACAACCGTAAGACCTTTCTCCTTTGCGAGAACATTCAATTGAGCCTGAATCACCGATTGACGAACATGATGATTCAAAATAACAGAAGCATCGCCAAGCTTAGTTTTATAATCATCAAAGTCACTAACGGTAATCTCACCAGAACTCAAAAAACGATGGCCACGTGATTTATTGCCTGTTATAAGCCCAAGGGAGGGAACAGCATTCACTAATGTTTTGCCACCAAAAATACAAATCAAAGATCGAATTGGCCTAACCCAGGTTTGGGAAGATCCATGCCATCTCATTGATTTGGGCCACGAAAATTGCGCCAATATCTGATTAATAATATCAGGAATAATTCCAGCAGTTTGACGAGATTCTTGCTTTAACTCTGCAACCCAATAGCCATTTTCCTGAGTGCATTGATCAAGTGTTAGCCCTACTGATTTCAAAAAACCATTAATGGCAGGCTCAGGCGCGCCAATTTTTGGCCCCCGGCGAGACTCACTAACAGCCTCCGTCTTTTCATCTAAGCCCTCAATATGGGCTCCAAGGCGTCTTGGCCCAACGAAAGTTTCAATACTAGAATACCTTAATCCTTGAGCTTTAAGTTTTTCAGAAAACAGTGTCTTTAAATCTTCACCTGCCTTTAATTGCATACGCGCAGGAATCTCTTCACTAAAAATTTCAAGTAATAAATTTGCCATTTAATTATCCCCTAACCAAGACTGGCAGCAGCTTTTGGCCAAAGCCCTCACGCGTCCTATATAACCTGCTCTCTCAGCCGTGCTAATAACACCGCGCGCATCCAATAAGTTAAATAGATGACTTGCTTTAACGCACTGCTCATAGGCGGGCAAAGTTAATTGATGAGACAACAAATGATGGCATTCTTTTTCAGCATCAGCAAAATGAGAAAACAGATAATCAACTGTCGCATATTCAAAGTTATAGGCAGAGAACTCTTTTTCAGACCTACGCATAATATCACCATAAGTTAGTCTTTTATCGCCCTCTGCACCATTCCAATCAAGTTCAAAATGGCTATCAACTCCTTGAACAAAAGTCGCTACGCGTTCAAGGCCATAAGTGATCTCCACAGGTATAGGGTTGCAATCAATTCCACCCACTTGTTGGAAATAGGTAAATTGAATAATTTCCATTCCATCACACCACACTTCCCAACCTAGCCCCGCTGCCCCGAGTGTTGGGCTTTCCCAATCGTCTTCAACAAAACGAATATCATGTTTATTTAGATCAAACCCTAATGCTGTCAAACTATCTAAGCACAGTTGCTGCGGATCTTGTGGACACGGTTTTAAAATAACTTGGAACTGATGGAAAAGCTGCGTTCTGTTCGGATTTTCACCATAACGCCCATCTGAAGGACGCCTTGATGGCTGAACAAACGCAGCATTCCATGTTTCAGGCCCTAGCGCACGGATAGATGTTGCTGGATGAAATGTTCCAGCTCCCATTTCCATGTCATAAGGCTGAAGAATAACGCACCCCCAACTTGCCCAAAATTGCTGTAAATCAAGAATAATTTGTTGAAATGATTTTTTATTAGCCATCAGTTTAATCCATCTATGGTTTTTTATACGCGACAAGATTCGTTCCAGCAATATGAACTAGATTCAAATCCTTCTGTAGCTTATTGAGAGTTTGAAAAACGCCTGGCACTCGATTTGGTCCTCTGTAATCATGCCAAAAAATAACACCACCAGGTTTCAGCATCTTTAAGGCCTTTTGTGTATCACTTTCCACATAAGAATGGGCATGAGATCCATCAATAAAGATTAGATCCATCTTACCTACATAAGGACTTTCATCAAACAATTTGCTGTCGGCAAATAATTGGGTAATTTTGGAAGCAACTGGAGTGTTTGTATAATAGAAAGTGTTAAAAATAGACTCATGCAAAGCGGATTTTGTATCTTTTGCGTTATCACCTTTAGAAGCCTTATAAGCTGAGTGTCCCTCTGGTGCTAGAGTTAGAGTAAATATTTTACCTTTCTTCGGAGCATTCTTTGCAAGTAAGTAAGTTGTTTTTCCAGCAAATGTTCCAAATTCAAAAACATTCAAAGAGCTTTTAGCAAAAGTACACAAAATCCATGCTTCCATATCGCTGACACTACCTTGCCCACCAATGAAAACAATTTCTGTTGCTTTTGATGGTCCCTGTGCTTCGGGCATAAATCTTGCATCAAATTGTTCAATTTCAACTTTTGGAATAGGCCAATTCCTCAATAAGCTCGTTTGGCGGAATGATTCTTGATACCGATTAAGGGATTTACACAGAAAAAAAACAGCTACCGACAAGACAATGTTTAAAGTAATAAGGATAACTCGAGGCAACTTCCAAACCTTTCTAGAAATTAAAGAACGCAGTATGCAAGGTTTTAGAAAATTCAGATAGTTTAAAAACAACCCGGATCTCCGTCATTATCAGGTTCTTTTCTGGATGGCCACGCACCTGCGGTGCTCGCCATGACGGCACGAAGGGGTGTTACATTTTATCGAAACACACATCGGCTGCAACCGTGAGCCTATACATAACTCACTTTCGTCATGGCGAGCACCGCAGGTGCGTGGCCATCCAGTTAAATAATATCTAAAAACTTGCACACTGCATTAAAAACCAAGTATTTTCACAAAACTCTCTCTATCGCAAGAGATCATTAAACTAAAGGTTAAAATATGCTTCTTTAAAACGAAGATGTTGATAAATTGCTTAATAAAGTGTAATGAAAAGCATACATTAAGTCGGTATGCAAAAGTTAGATACCTCCCATTTGAAATATTGTTACAAAATTTAATTAATTTTTAATGGAATCGTTATTTTTTTTTGACTCAGGCGAAATATATGCTAATTTTAACAAACGCAAATTTTTAACAAGTTGATTAAATAATGTCATTACAGCCTGATCACTGGATTCGCCAGCAAGCCATTGAAAACAAAATGATTGAGCCTTTTGTGGAGTCTCAACGTAAAGATAATGTTATTTCTTATGGCGTATCTTCGTATGGCTATGATGCACGTGTTGCAAATGAATTTAAAATTTTCACAAATGTCGACAGCGCTGTTGTTGACCCGAAGAATTTTTCACCAAATAGCTTAGTTGATCGTGAAACAGATATTTGCATTATTCCTCCCAATAGTTTTGTTTTGGCACGAACAGTTGAATATTTTCGTATTCCGCGTGATGTTTTAGTTATTTGTCTTGGCAAATCCACGTACGCTCGCTGTGGAATAATTGTAAATGTTACTCCTCTTGAACCTGAGTGGGAAGGACATGTAACTTTAGAGTTTTCAAATACAACTCCTCTACCTGCTAAGATTTATGCAAATGAAGGAGCCTGTCAGTTTTTATTTTTCAAAGGAGACAGCCCCTGTGACGTTTCTTATAAAGATCGCTCAGGAAAATACATGGGACAGCAAGGCGTAACTTTACCAAAAATTTAACTAATTAACTAACAAAAGAAAGATACAAATGCCAAGTAAAGTCCGCATCATAGGTGGCACACCTCTACAAGGAAAAATTAGAATCAGTGGCGCTAAAAACGCAGCTTTGCCTTTGATGACAGCATCGCTTTTAACAGATAAGCCCTTAACATTAAGCAATGTACCAAACCTAGCTGACATTAATTCAATGGCTGAGTTGTTAACGCAATTTGGTGTTTCAATTAGCAGTGATAAGGTAGAACAAGTTTACACTTTTAAAGCTGAAACTATTCAAAGCACCCTCGCCCCTTATGATATCGTCAATAAGATGCGCGCCTCCATATTGGTACTTGGGCCACTTGTAGCAAGATGCGGCCAGGCGAAAGTCTCTCTGCCAGGTGGTTGTGCTATTGGAACACGCCCTGTTGACATTCATCTTAAAGGCCTTCGTGATTTAGGCGCTGAAATTGAGATATCAGAAGGATATATCATTGCACGCGCTCCTTCTGGTCTCGTTGGCACGTCAATTACAATGCCATTGATATCCGTCACAGGGACTGAAAATCTTATGATGGCCGCTTGTCTTGCAAAGGGAGAAACTCGTTTAATCAATGCAGCAAGAGAACCAGAAGTTATTGACCTAGCAAACTGCCTTATCGGTATGGGGGCTCAAATTCAAGGCGCCGGCACAGATACCATCACGATTCAAGGTGTTGATTCTTTAAATGAGCACACGCATCAAGTAATCCCAGATCGCATTGAAACTGGAACTTATGCGATGGCGAGTATTATCACAGGCGGCTCTCTAGAATTAACGCACACATCATTAGAGCTTATTCAAAGCCTTTCTGGCGTACTGCATCAAGCCGGTATTGAATTACAAGCAACAGAAAATGGAATTTTTGTCCCAGCGCCTTCAGAGACCATTCAAGGCATTGACATTATGACTGAACCTTTTCCTGGATTTGCAACAGATTTACAAGCTCAGGTAATGGCATTGATGGCTGTTTGTAATGGCGCTTCTATGATTACAGAGACAATCTTTGAAAATCGTTTCATGCACGTCCCAGAGCTTTGCCGTATGGGAGCCAATATTACAGTGCACGGCGCTTCGGCTTTAGTTAGAGGCGTGAAAAACCTTAATGGAGCCCCTGTTATGGCAACAGATCTCAGAGCATCGGTCTGTCTTGTGCTAGCTGCTTTAGCTGCACGCGGAGAAACAACAATCAGTCGTGTTTATCACCTTGATCGTGGGTATGAACGGGTTGAAGATAAGCTTAGAAACTGCGGAGCTACGATCGAGAGAATTGATACTATATAGTGCATTAACCTTAAAAGGGGTGACAAACCATGGACATGAACTTAAAGCCTTTGAAATTTCTTGCTCAAGACCATCAGGACTTACAGATTGTCGCAGCACACCTTCAAGACGCACTGTTGCCCATTACAGCAATGGTACATGATACAAAAACATCTACATTTTGTTTACTTGCAAAGCGATTTTGCTGGGAACATGAAGAGATGCACCATGAAGGCCAGCCTCTTTATCACCGTGTTCATTCAGGTATTTGCTTTATGAATGTTAAAAGCGTCCATCATCGTGGCTTTGACCTAATGTCAAAAAAACGAGTTTTGAATTTAATGACAATGCACAGTGATGGGGCAACCATCCACATGGTTTTTTCAGGTGAAAATGAAATCCGTATAGAAGTTGATAAATTACATTGTCACGTTGGCGATCTTCATCACCCATGGCCAACAAGAAAACGTCCTGTGCATTTATTTGAGCATGTAGAACAGCATGCTAAGCCGATAACCTGGAACTGATAACTCACTTCGGAATTAGATTTTTCTCCAGAGCACCTTTGTAATGGTTAAGACTGTTTTCTGGATGGCCACTCACCTGCGGTGCTCGCCATGACGACAGTAGAGCTATATAATAGATGCATAATGATAACAGCGAGTGTGTCTTACAATTAGCAAAAATACATACACTCTCCGTCGTCATGGCGAGCACGTAGGTGCGTGGCCATCCAATTAAACACTTCCTGCTACTATTAAGTGATAGAAATATCACTCTTTTTTTATTAAATTAATATAAAATACACCATTTTGCGCGTATTTCTACTGTAAAATCTTTACAAATTCGCATGACTAGCGGATACTGACGAGTATTTCAAATATTGTAAGGATTTTTATTAAATGGTGACGGAATGTCTAAAGAGGACTTAATTGAGTTTAGTGGTATTGTTATGGAGTTATTACCTAATGCAACATTTAAGGTAAAACTGGATAATGATCATATAGTACTGGCACACACTTCAGGAAGAATGCGGAAAAATAGAATTCGTGTTTTAGCTGGTGACCGGGTAACAATTGAAATGACTCCCTATGATTTATCTAAGGGTCGTATCACTTTCCGACAGAAATAATCTTCCCAGTTGTATAGAAATAGTATTCTTGTTAGTAGATCAGAAAAATTAACAAGAATAGCTGAGCTAAAAGATGGAGAAATAGCTGGCTTCTGCGCTGTTTTTCCTGAAAAATCAGCATCTTTAGATAGCATCTACTCAGGTAAGGCTATTGTAAAAAGTAGCCACTTAGTTTTTGTCGACATTGGCCTAAAATCTCCAGGACTCCTAAAGGTAGAAAAACAACATCCAAAGTTAACAGATGGACAAAAAGTTATTGTTCAAATTACCAGAGAAGCGTTTGATGATTCAGGCGAACATACGAAAGAAGAATCTCAAAAAGGCGTAAAATTAACACGCAATATCCGCCTTGCAAATCGCTATTTTGTTTACAAAATTGGCGACCAATCCTCAATGACAAGTCGAACTGCAGCTCAATTTGCACCAGCTCAAACTTTAGAAGATTCAAAGGATTCCCTTAAACAGTTTGCAGAACAATTACTGAAAAGCAACCTTGATCCATGCCCAAGATTACTTTACAAAGGATCAAATTCTCTGGAAAGGCTATTGAGAGATAGTTCCTCCTCACAAAGAGTTCTTTTTGATAATCATGAAGACCTAGCAAGCGCCAGAACCTATTGCAAAGAGTTTCATCCTGAGATCGTTGACAACCTCACCTTAGCTCCTTTGACACAGCTACCTCTTTTCGAACATTTTGGTATTGAAGACGATTGGGAAAATCTTTTTACAAAAAACATTGCCTTAGCTTGTGGCGGCCATATTGTAATAGAAACAACGGCCTGCGCTACTACAATTGATGTCAATCAAGGCTCGGCTGATATAGTTACAGCTAATCAAGAAGCGATATCTTGTATCGCAAAACAACTACGATTACGACAGATCAGCGGCAACATCATTATTGATTTCGCTGGAATTCAACAAAAAACAGACTATCAACGAAAATTATTACTTGGATTCAAAAACCACATAGAGCACAATGTACTAGATGTACATATTTTAGGATGGTCCATGGCTGGATTCTTAGAGCTCCGCCGACAAAAGCTCTATAATCCACTAACACTTGAATTAACAAAAGCATGTGAAAGCTGTTCAGGTTGGGGGCGCCTAAAAAAAACTTAGGGGTGTTTTAGTGGTTGCACGAATTTATACAGTTGCTTTTCAAGGAATTGAAGTTCTCGAAATTAATGCGCAAGTCCAAATGTCCCCAGGGTTACCAAACTTTACAATTGTCGGTCTTGCAGACAAAGCTGTTGCAGAGTCAAGAGAGCGTATTCGTGCCAGCTTTCACACCCTTGGGCTTGATCTTCCTCTAAAGCGCATTACGGTTAATCTTGCCCCAGCTGATGTGCAAAAAGAAGGCTCCCATTACGATTTACCTGTTGCTCTTGGCTTAATGGTTTCTATGGGAATTTTGAGTGCTGACGATATTGCTAACTATTCAGCTTTGGGAGAATTAAACCTTGATGGCACGATCGCTTCTGTTTCAGGCGTTCTGCCGGCTGCCATTGATGCCGTTTCAAAGAATCGTGGTTTAATATGCCCGCAAAAATGTGGTCCAGAAGCAGCTTGGGCAGGCGATTTAGAAATTTTAGCTGCCCCGAGTTTGCTAGCTCTCATTAATCATTTCAAAGGTCATCAAGTTTTAACACAACCAGAAGCTAAATACTTTGAAGACACATCAGATCAGCCAACTTTAGATATATATGATATCAAGGGGCAAGAGATGGCAAAGAGAGCATTAGAAGTTGCTGCAGCTGGTGGCCACAACTTAATGCTGATTGGCCCACCTGGAGCAGGCAAATCAATGTTGGCAGCAAGACTGCCTACCATTCTTCCTCCCCTAACGGCTTTTGAAGCTCTAGAGGTCACAATGATTCACAGTCTTGCTGGAATTCTTGACCATAATGGTTTGATTCGAAGACGACCCTTTAGAGACCCTCACCACTCGGCTTCTCTACCGGCGCTCATTGGCGGTGGTCTTCGGAGTAAGCCAGGTGAGATATCGTTATCGCACCAGGGGGTTCTATTTCTTGATGAACTCCCAGAGTTTTCACGCTCAACCTTAGAATCATTAAGACAGCCGTTAGAGAGTGGTAAAGTTATCATTGCTCGCGCAAACAATCATATAACCTATCCAGCTCGCGTTCAGTTAGTTGCCGCCATGAATCCGTGTAGATGTGGATACTTTGGCGATATTCAAAGGCAATGCAATCGTGCCCCGGGGTGCGCTGAAAATTATCAAAACAAAATTTCTGGTCCTCTTATGGATCGCTTTGATATCATTATTGAGGTAGCGGAAGTAAAAGCCAAGGATTTAGCTCAAGACGTGTCTTTGAATCCAAAGCAGGAAAGAAGCGCTACCATTGCAAAACGCGTTGCCAATGCCAGGGAAATACAACTTGAGAGATATAAGGATCTCAACACTCCCAATAAAATAACGCCCCTCAATTCTGTGATTGATGGAGAACTCCTACAACGCGTTGCCAAACCAGATGAAGAAGGTCTAAAACTTCTCACTTTAGCAACAGAAAGAATGAAGCTCTCTGCCCGCGGCTATCATCGGGTCTTGCGTGTTGCAAGAACCTTGGCTGATTTAGAAGCATGTGAAAACGTTGCACGCCATCACATTGCAGAGGCTCTGAATTATCGCAAGCGTTTGATTTCTGTTTAGGCGAGGAAAAAGAAGTATGAAATAATTTCGATAAACTACAATTCCCGCGGAGACGGGAATCTAGGCTATTTATATCTAAGAGCTTTAAAAAACTCGCACACTTCATCCTATACCTGTTATGAATAAAGATGTCTGGAATTTAAGATAGAGATTTTGAGCAGAAATAGAGTTTTTAAAATCGCAGATAGCTCATTCTATCTAAGATTTTAAAAACGATAATTAATTATCAAAAAATCAACTTAAAAACAGGTGTATTCATTCATGACAGGTATATGTTATGATGCTCAAGGAATTGGTTTTCTCAATAAATCTCGCATATCTTTTATATCTTTTTCAAGAAAACTGACGAGAGAATGTGGACTTGTATCAGAAAATACTGCAATTGCTTGATCTTCTTTTCGTTTCAATTCCGCCAATCTTCGTTCTGCAGCATCTCCCAAGGAAAGAAAGCGCATTTTATAATCATGATGAGGCAAAACAACCTCTTCAGAAGCAGCTGCAGCAACTAAAGATTGTGAAGAAGCTGAATCTTCAATAGCAGCAGATCCTTCCTCAATACGTAAGTGTCTAGCAGCAGCTGCACGGCTAAATTGAATAGAATGAACATTTGCCTGATAACGTTCAATAGATCCCAAAAGCCTATTAAGTCCATTTACACTTTCTAAAAAATCAGCGAATATTGGATGTTTTTTAGCGCTCCAGTCATAGCTCTCAGGAAGAGGATCTACAGCAGAAAATTTCCGTAAAAAAAGTTGTAGTTTTGTTGGATACATTTTAAGAGCACCAGTGCTACGATCGTATACGTCAACCTCATCAGCATAACGTTTTATTCCTTTAATTCTCGATAAAAGATCTTTAAAAACCTCGCCTCTATTAATCATATCTAAAAATTTGCCTAATTGAAGAGAAACTGTTATTGCGTCACTTAGAAAAACACCATTTATACTTAAAAGTGCTTTCTCTGAATCACTTGGTAAACTAACTTTCCCTTCATTTTTAGTCGCCTGAATATACGCTCTACATTCCTTAGAAATACGTATCAGATTAGGTAAAAAATGATTTGTGTCTTCTCTAAGAGCTTCCTTGAAATCACGAGAATTATACAAAGTTATAATTCTCGTTACCAAACCTGGAATCGCAGAAAGTGCTTGATTAATAGGATCAGCCATATCAAACGACCCTGTACATCTTTCTACAACTCTAGAAAATTCTAATAAAGGTTTTAACGATTCCCCATCAGTAACATTGGTTAATACATCAACCCAATCACGAATGCCCAAATAACGTGTACTTGTAGTTGCATAAAATTCGAGAAGCTCTCTAGTTGCACTGGCTAAAGACTCATCTTCACCAGCAGAAAGCCCTGCGGCACCTGTAGTCAATTCCTGTTGTTTTCTAAAAACTCTCATTTGCTGCTCTTCCGAATCAATCATTGGATCATGAAGCGCAAAAACTACTCTTGCTCCACCATGAGCATCGTACCGAGAACCTGGTGTATATGCGTCAGTAACCTGAAAGCCACGTCCATCTCTATCCCTAATCTCTCCGGCAGCATTTGGAAACACTCGCAAACTGCTCACGCCACTTTTCTGTAAAACTAATGTTTCTGATGCCCTAGAAGAGGATAAATCTATCGTACCCTTTCGATGTAAAGCTAATTCTTCTGGCACTCCAGAATCAGAAGCAACAGCCACTGATATATTTGCGCTAACTAGGCATGTCGTCCACAACAAAAACGCTGTTTGTTTTGCATATTTCTTCATTTTTAAGCTCCTAGCTATTTATATTTAATGAAAACTTGGGATGTGGCCAGTTATAACTTGATGAATTTCACCAAGAACAGTTTGGTTAACTGCATCATTGCCACTGTATGAGCTGATTTCTTTAAAGAGATCTTGAAGAGAAAAACCATTCGGCTTTGTTACTCTCGCAAATGTCTTCAACATTCCCATTTGATCTGCCGTGGGACACCAATAGTAAAAATTTGGTCCGCCTTCAACAGATGCCAGCAAAGAATATGTTGCATCACCACCAGTGCCATCATGTTTATTTTCTCGATAAGGATGATATGCAAGAACACCATCATTGGCTGAAGACTTTGTGCTCCAATTAATTGCTTTTTTTACTAAAGAGACACCCTGTGAAGATCGAACATCAACATTTATAGAGCCAGAAATTTCTTCTTCAGCAGCACCGAAGTTTTCATAAGAACGTTCTTGCATAGCCACTACAGCGGCATCTTCCACCATCATGTATGCGGGTAAAAGAGTGTTATCTTTTTCTGATTTCGGTTTCATTATCACCAAAGAAAGGCCTTCGCGAATTTTAACAACAATTGAAAATGTATCAGATTGCCTTATATTTGGTTCTTTACGCGTTCCCAAAGCCATAATCTTTGGATACACCGAAAATCCAGCATCAGCATGCAACGCTGATGCTGGAATTCCATGCCCATAGATGAAAGAACCATCTGGAAGCTTTTCAACTTTAATATCTTTTGGATCAATATCTGCAGCAGCTGTAACTTCACGAGGCAAAATTCTAGAATCTCTTGCATATAATGAAGCTTTCTCATAAACACCTTGATTAAGACCACTCAACCATCCTGCTTGTCTCGAAAACTCACCCTTTCCAGCCAATAAGAACAAAGCAGACATTTGAAAATGCTGTTTATGACGCTCGTCAGTTGATTCTCTGTAAGATTTCTCTAACTCTGAAATTTTTTGACTTAAGCTCTCACCACTTAAATAACGTCCAAGATTCAGCAATTCTCTTGCCATCATCCATTCTTCTTGGCCAGTACAATTACGATTCATAAAACCTAAATCACCTTTGACAAGATTTACGATTCCATCTGCTTCTGCAGCAACGATTTGTTCATATGAAGAAGAAGAGTTGAGAATACCTCGAAGGGACGTTCCCATTGTTTCAAAAACACCCAAAGCAGTTATTTTAGCAGGTGATTTTGTATAAGCTTGGTATGCTACATTCCACTGAGCTGCATTAGGCGTTTTAAAAAACTCGACATCCGTTCTTGTTCCCGCAGCAAAAGGACGTGTTACGTGAGTAGCAAAGCTTTCTCCAGGCTTACTCGCTTGCCCTGGGCTTGAAAGCATATCTGTAAAATCGCTCGTTATCCCATCGGAAGAATACTTACTGTATGCAGGGTTTAAAAAAAAGAAAATTAAAGTAAAAAAACAGCACAAAATCTTAATCACAGAAGGAATACTCACCTTAGAAAACAATACTTTCAAACATATATAGTATGAAAAAGACATTTATAAAAGGTTAATATTCGGATCAAACCATAGCTTAATACAAGTTTTTCAGGAGAAAACAACATGGATCTCCGCCTTCGCGAGGATGACGAGATGGGGGAAGTGAAGAGCTTCACTTACAGATTTCTCGTTGTTTCTGGCGTCATATCACTCTCTCCGCCGTCATCCTAGCGCAGGCGTGGATCCAGGCTTTTATACCTAAATATTAAAAACAACGATCTAAGAAACTTGCATACTTATATAACTTAAAAGTGCCAGCAAAAACACTTTCTTAAGAAATTGGCCGCAAAGACTTAGAGATAGCATCCAACATACTATTAATGAATGCAGCTTCGCTATCTTCGAAAAATTCTTTACCGATTTCAATATATTCGTTGATAATGACAGGTGTTGGAATTAACTCTTCTTTTAACAATTCATAAGCAGCTGCACGAAAAATTGCTCTGGTAACAGAGGCGATGCGCTCTAAGCGCCAATTCTCTGATAGATTTTCTTCGATAATAAGATCTAGGTCCGCCCTATTTTCAATGACACCACAAACAATTTGTTTAAAGAAGTCAACATCAGGACTAAAATATTGAGTGTCCTCTTTCGCTGAATTTAAGCGATACATAACAAACTGCTCAATAACATCTAAACAACTGTCGTCGGTTTGTTCAATTTGATAAAGTGCTTGCACTGCAGCAAGCCTGGATGAATGACGAGCAGATCTTCCGCCAGTTTTACGTTTTACAGCTAATTCATTATTATTTTTATTCATATATCATTTCTGCCCGTGTTTTTTAATCTATCTTATCGTCAATAAATTTGAATATACTGATTTCATAGTAACATAACAAATATAAATAACATGCGCCGTTTTCGTAATGCTAAAATCGTAGCCACCTTGGGTCCCTCAAGCAGCACAAAAGAAACTATCTCTGCGCTGTTTTATGCTGGCGTTGATGTTTTCCGTCTGAATTTCTCGCACGGAACTCACGCTGATCACCAAGAGCTTTATAATATCATTCGAGAATTAGAGAAAAATGTCCAAAGACCAATCGCCATTTTAATGGATCTCCAGGGACCAAAACTACGCGTTGGAACATTTGAGAGTGGCAAAATTGTATTAAAAGCTGGTCAATCATTCCGTTTAGACCTAGATCCAACTCTAGGGAACGCTGAACGCGTTAATCTGCCGCACCCTGAAATCTTTGCTGCCGTTACTCCTGAAATGGACCTTTTGCTTGATGATGGAAAGCTAAGATTGAAAGTTCAGAACTTTGGCAAAGATTTCATTGAAACAATAGTTATGACTGATGGCGAACTCTCTAATCGCAAAGGCGTTAATGTTCCTGGAGTGATGCTCCCTATTTCAGCCTTAACAAAAAAAGATTTAGCTGACTTGGATTTCGGTCTCAGCCTTGGAGTTGATTGGGTCGCGCTATCTTTTGTCCAACAACCAAAAGACTTAACAGAGGCGCACCACCTCATTAAAGGCCGTGCCAAAATAATGGCTAAGCTTGAAAAACCAATGGCCATTCAACACTTAGACGAGATCATTGATTTGTCTGATGGAATTATGGTTGCACGAGGCGACCTTGGGGTTGAACTCCCGCCAGAAGAAGTTCCAAGCATTCAAAAGCGCATTATTCGTGCGTGCCGCCTCGCTGGAAAACCAGTCGTTGTTGCAACGCAAATGCTTGACTCAATGATTCACGCTCCATCACCCACGCGAGCGGAGGCCTCTGACGTTGCCACAGCCATTTATGATGGTGTTGACGCTGTGATGTTATCAGCTGAGTCTGCATCAGGCCAGTATCCGGTTGAAGCCGTTTCAATAATGAGTAGAATTATTACAAAGGTTGAGCAAGATCCCATTTACAGGCAAATGATTGATGCAAGCAGAACAAAACCTGAGCATACAGTTGCAGATGCAATCACTTCCTCCGCAAGACAAATTGCTGAAACTATCAATGTTTCGGCTATTGTGACATTTACAGACTCTGGATTAACAACTCTAAAAGCCGCTAGAGAACGTCCAGAGTCTCCAATCTTGGCCCTGACCCCACGTCTATCAACAGCTCGCATGCTGCCCATGGTTTGGGGAGCGCATTCTGTTTTAACGCAAGAGCTTCAAACTTTTGCACAAATGGTAGATGTTGCTTGCGAAACTGCCTATACAGAGCAATTTGCAAAGATTGATGACAACATTATTATAACCGCAGGCGTCCCTTTCGGTAGCTCTGGCGCAACAAACATTCTACGAGTTGCTGTCGTAACAACACAGAATTAACTCATTTTTAAAGAATGTTCTGTAAAATACTAATTATCATTGCTATACCTGTACAATCAAATTGCAATTATGATTAGGAAAAAAAATGCGTAATAATATCGTCGAAGCAGTTATGGGAATTATTGTTCTTGTCGTTGCAGGTTTGTTTTTAAACTTTGCTTTCACCTCTCAACAAAGCGGGAGCAACGATAGCTACAATTTAATTGCACACTTTGATCGGATAGACGGATTAAACTCTGGTGGTGATATTCGCATTAGTGGTGTCAAAGTTGGAAACACTTCCAAGCTTGAAGTTAACCCAAAGACGTTCCAAGCAAAAGTCATCATGAATATTCGCGCTGATTTTAAAATACCAGATGACTCAAGCGCAGAAATTGTTAGCGAAGGCTTTATGGGCGGAAAGTATATTGCACTCGTTCCAGGCAGCAGTGAGACTTATTTAAAGGCTGGTGAAGAAATAGCGTATACTCAATCTGCAATTAGCTTAGAAGCTTTAATTGGTAAGTTCCTCTTTAACAAAAGCGACGATGCTAAAAAGGACGCTCCTTCTAAGTAAGTACAGCTATCGACGTTGCACCGATAAAGGAACATCACCATCTACAAAGTGCAACGTAATGTCGGTGTTACCTTGTATCTGTTCTGCTCGGGAGATTGGTTTGTTTGCAGTATCAGAAACCCAGCAAAAGCCTTTTTCTAGAATTTTCTCATAAGAGTTCTGATCCAGTTTTGAAGTTAAAAGCTCAAGCTCATGCTGAGCATCCTCAACCAAACGAGAAGCCACTCCTTTGAATTTATGAGATAAAAACTCTAACGACTGATGAGATGATTGAATTAAATCATTCGGATGCCGAACTCTCGCAGAAAGAAACTCTAGTTTCTTCGAATGTTGTTGCAAAAAAGAAGTCTTAACAGTCGTCAAACGCTCCAACCAATCATCCAAACGTTGCATCTTGTCTTCAATCATCCGGTTAGGGTCAAGAAGACTTAAAGAAGAGAGCGTAAGATGCGCTCTCTCAATAATCTGACTCAAGGCGCTTGATTGACGATGTTGGCGCTCTAAAATCCTTTGTAGCAATTCTGAACGTACTGGCACTGAAATTTCTGCAGCAGCAGTCGGCGTTGGCGCTCTAACATCCGCACTAAAATCGATTAGAGTCGTGTCTGTTTCATGTCCAATGGCAGAAATAATTGGTATTTGGCTATCCGCAACCGCCCTTACAACGACTTCTTCATTAAAAGCCCATAAATCCTCTAAGCTTCCGCCTCCTCTAGCGACAATCAAAATATCAGGAGCAAGCTCTGGTTGACTTTGCAACAAACGGTTAAATCCTTTAATTGCAGTTGCAACCTGATCAGCAGCTTCGTTTCCTTGAACCGCTACAGGCCAAACCAAAACTCGACAAGGATAACGATCTTGAAGCCTGTGCAAGATATCTCGAATCACGGCTCCAGTTGGTGAAGTAATCACTCCGATTGTTTGTGGATAACGCGGAAGCTGCTTTTTTCTAATCGGATCAAATAGCCCTTCAGCCATTAAACGATTTTTCCGATCTAATAAAAGCTTTAGAAGCGCTCCCTCACCTGCCGCTTCAAAGCTATCAACAATAATTTGATATTTTGAACGCCCTGGATAAATAGTGATGCGGCCATTAGCAATAATCTCTAAACCATCTTCAAGTTGAATTTGCAAAGGCGTGCCTCGCCAACACACACCATCAATTACCGACTCTTGATCCTTCAATGAAAAATAAAGATGACCTGAGGTATGCCGCTTAAACCCAGAAATTTCCCCGCGCACCCGCACCCTTGAAAATGACTGTTCAACTGTCTTTTTTAGGGTTTGAGAAAGCTGCGTAACAGAAAAAACAGGAGTCTCTATAAGGTTTAAAACGGGTTGTTGTTGCATAGTTACCTAGAAAATCGTAATTGTATAAGATCTCAATTTAAATCTTTTATACTAGCGTTTCAATTTTATTCCACATTATGAACTACGAAGCTTTTTTTTCAAACAAACTACAATCCCTCAAAGCAGAAGGAAGGTATCGCGTATTTGCTGACCTTGAAAGACTTACAGGCCAGGCTCCTTACGCTTTGTATCATAGTGAGAATCAATCGAGAAAAGTCATTGTTTGGTGCAGCAATGACTATTTAAACATGAGCCATCACCCCGACGTCATAAAGGCCATGACGCAGACGATAGATAGGCTTGGCGCAGGATCTGGTGGCACGCGCAACATTTCTGGAACTTGCCACTCACATGTAATGCTTGAACGCTCTGTTGCAGATCTTCACGGCAAAGAGAGCGGTTTAGTTTTCAGCTCAGGTTATGCTGCAAACGAAGCATCAATTTGCTCAATTGCTGAAGCAATCCCAGGATGCGTTGTCTTTAGTGACGAAAAAAATCACGCTTCAATGATTGAAGGCATTCGCCATAGTCGTGCTGAAAGACGAGTCTTTCGGCATAATGACCTGGATGATTTAAAACGTCAGCTTATCGAAGTCGGCGCTGAGCGGCCTAAGATCATCACTTTTGTTTCTGTCTATTCTATGAATGGCGACATTGCTCCCATCGCTGAAATATGCGACTTAGCAAAACAATTTAACGCACTCACCTATCTTGACGAAGTTCATGCCGTTGGCATTTATGGCCCCCAAGGAGCAGGCGTTGCAGCACATCTTGGCATTCAAGATCGCGTTGATATCATTCAAGGAAATTTTGCCAAAGCATATGGCGTCGTAGGCGGCTATGTCACTGGATCAAAGGCGCTGGTTGACTACATTCGAAGTTCTGCTTCTGGCTTCATTTTTACAACCTCTCTACCTCCAGCCATTGCTGTTGGTGCCAGAGTTTCCTTAGAGACCTTAAAAACTGAGGATCACCTTCGCAGAGAATTATGGCAGCGTGTTAATTTTCTCAAAAATAGACTCGAAAAGAGCTCTCTCCCCTACACCCCCGTCAACAGTCACATTATTCCTCTGCCAGTTGGCGACGCTGTTTTATGTCGTCAGGTTTGCGATATGTTACTGAATGGTTATGACATTTACATTCAGCCTATCAACTACCCCACCGTCCCCCGAGGACAAGAGCGTCTAAGAATCACTGTAACTCCAGCTCACACTGAGGAAATGATCGATGATCTTGTGGTTAGCTTGGAAAGAGTCTGGGATGAGCTGAATCTGCGCAACGTCGCTTAATTTTATAAATATTAACTAAATGTTAACGATTAATCTCTCAGAATAAGAAAAGGAGAATCTTTAAAACGAGAGCTCACTTAAATGAGATGCTTAAAAGTAATCACTTTATTATACTTTTTTGGGTCTCTTTCAATGCTTTTCGCAGCAATTGATACGGACTATCAACTCATCGATACAGAGCATTTTAAACAAAATTATAAAATTAATGTTGATTATAGTAAGATTGACGACCTTATAAAACGTCACCCTAGCTTATACCCAATCACCCCTAATGATACTCGCCCCTCAAAACTTCGAAACCGTAATACATTTCGTATTTTACCATTAGACTATTTACCTATATGGAATGAAAGAAGAAAAATGTATAATCGGATCGGAAGTATTCCCTTCGTTTCCGCTTTTGATAGCCATTTAAGAGAACTGCTTATTAGGCAAAAAACAACCCATGCAGATTTAGAAGAAGAAATAGCAGCTCAAGTTTTTCAACTTTCAATTGATTATGTTATTCCCTTTGTTAACCGAACCCTTGAAACTAATACTGCAGCTAAGTTTTTAGATGAAATCGAATCACTAAACATTGATGCAGGTACATACGTTAATGCTGTTCACAAACTGTATCTAGACTATTTATCTCCCCTCTAATCAGCCAAAAAATCAAATGAGGCACACTTCATTTAGAACACCGGATTGACTTTTAATTATTTCGCTCTACCTAAACTTATAGGAAGAAGAGTGAAACCCCATACACAATCTGCCTGACTTAAATTAACTTTAGTTTGCTTAGATATAAGCAGCAGGAGGCAAAAATGGATAAAACATTCTCTTGTAAACTAAGACTAAGTGACAATAGTTTCTCCATTACGACTCTTAATCTTTGCCATGTCTTTTTACACAATGACGAGCGTTTTCCATGGATTGTTATGGTTCCCTCTGTTCCAAATATTAACGAGATACATCAGCTTTCATCTGAAAAACAACATGAATTAGCTGAAGAAATATCAAAAGTATCTCTCGCACTGCAGATTTATTCCCGTGCAGATAAGATTGAAATGTCAACTTTTATAGATACAACACCTCAGTTACGCATTCATCTTATTGCACGGAATAAACAGGATCAGTTTTGGCCTCACCCTGTGACAGAGAGAGAAAATAGAAAACCTTACCTCGAAATCGAAAAAGATACCGTAATAAGAGATCTTCAGGAAATGCTATTAAGATTCTAACTTTCCACCTATCAGTTTTTTAAAACATCTGTTTAATTTTTGTTCTACGTCTCCTCGCCCGTCATCCTGGACAGTCGGAGAATTCCAAGCTTTAGCTTGGATAATAAGCCACTGATGCAGGATCCCCAAAAAGTGCTGAATAGTTACAAAAACTGACTGGTGGTAAATTCTGATGGCAAACGCTACTCTATAATTTCTGCATATTTTAACATATTAATAGGAGGATAAAGACCGATACGATTAAACGTATCTTTCCTTATAATGAAAAAAAAACTGTTCAGTCGATCTACAGGAATTTTCCCAACAGGTGTTTTTTTGACAAGAATTTGTTCAGCCTTATATCCAGTATATTGCCCCACCTGATAAAAGCGAGCCACAAGCCCCATCAGCACATTCCCCTCTAAAATAAAGGATTCAGCAGGAGAAAAACTTGGAATATCAATATCTTTCAAAGCTTCTCCAACTAATTTTGTATTCGCAATTAAAAAACCATCAGAGGGTATATAAATTAAGTCAGTAGAATCTTTGCGAGTAGACTGAAAAGTTTCAATAATTTTCCCTGGTATAGCCAGATTCGTTGCAGGATCACGCGGAATATAGACTCTTTCAACTGTAAACCCATCTTTTCCAAGGCTTTTACCAAGAGCCTCTAATTCATCAACGCTCGTACTTGAATTTAATTCAACTTCATTAAAAACCGCAGTTATTTTTTTTACAGGCATATAAGATTTTATTGATTTAACTTGAGCTTCCATTGGTGGAAGGTGGGTATGTCCTGTGATGTTTCTGTTAGTTCCGGCTCCAAATGTTGGGGCAATTTTTGCCAAAATAGGCTGAGCAACTAGGTTAAAAACTAAAGGAATATCAGTAATATGCTTAGAAGGGTCAACTTTATCATATTGCCCCACCAGCTCTATAGTTGGCGGAGTGCCAAGAACATAAACTAAATCGGGCTGAAGTTCTTTTATCTCTTTTCTGAATTCTTTTATTTTCTCAACCTGTAAATCACCATTTCGGACAATAAACTCCACAGGAATGTCACGAGAGGCAAAATAGTTCATAAAACCACGCTCCACTTCTGAGTTACCAATCCATGTCACAACGTATACTTTAAAAGGTTTTGCTTTAGCTTTCTTTTTTGCAAGAGCGCTTTCAGCTTTGCTTTCTTCTACAGAGTCTTTTTCAACTTTTGCTCCATTTTCAGTCACTTCTTTTATCTTTTCTACTGTCCATTTATAAACATCTAGAGATGAAAATGAAAAGCCCAGTGTTTTTTCTATGACTTCTCTACTAGGAGCTGAGTATAAGGACAAAAAGCCTAATATTGATAGACATGCGGCAATAGCTTTGAATTTATGTGTGCGCCAAAACATTTTTTCTTCCCACTAAATATAAAAGGATCATCATGACACTTGAAACAAGCGAAATTAAACCAACAATAGCCACAGCTTGAACATAACTATAAAGAGATATACACAACCCCATTAGAAGAGGACCAATCACAGCCCCATAACGTTCTATTGAATTATAGACACTTATTACAGTGGTTTTTCCAATATCAGGATTTTTGGAGTTGGAATAATTAAAGATAATATTCATCGACGAAGACATTTGCATAATATGCCCCAAAGCAAAAAGTGCGATTGATATAATAACGCCTAATGTGTTTCTAAAATACATTATCCCTCCAGCGCTTAGACCAATTAGAACAGAACCTAATACTGCACAGAGCAAGGGAGGCAACTTTTTCTTCAATAAATTAGAAATAAGAGGCGAAGTAATATAAAGAGTTAATCCATAAATCATGGTTACACGGCCAATGGTAGATTGGTTATTTCCTAGATAAAGAAGATATAAAGGCGCTAAGAAAAACAAAAAACCGCCAAACATTATACGGGCAGGAAGAGCACATAAAAACAGCACGCTTGAAAAAAGAGGGTCTTTCAGTAATCTTAGTAATTTTTTGAAACTAAAGCTTGAAGCAACAACTTTATCTTTAGGAACAGAAAATTCAGGGATATATTTATAGACCACAGCTGCGGATAGAGCAGAAAAAATGCCTGAAAGAATAAAAGTGGATTGATATCCTATATTATCAGCCAAAATACCTCCCACTGGAGCTCCGCAAAGAGTTGCCGAGCCAAAAGCAAAAAGGAAAATAGAAGCTGTATCAACTTTACTATTCGCCTTTTTACACGAAGCAAGCAAAGCTTGGCTAGCGGTAAAGGCAAACGCATACCCTATGGCACTTATTGCGCGTGCAATAATTAAAGAGGTCATTGTTTCAGCAAATGAACACATAAAATAACCAATAACAGATATCAAAGTTCCTAAAATAAATGTCTTTTTTGTTCCACGACGATCGGAAATATAGCCTGTTAAAGGAGTAAAAAAGGCGAATGCCAACATAAATATTGACACAGGAGCACTTGCTAAAATTTCTTTTGGAATACCCCAAAGCGGTGTATAAAGCTGAGATCCATAAGTTGGAAGAAAAGAAATAGTAAGAGTCTCACAAAATATAAATAGAAAAATTGGTGTCCTAATATTTCGAGGATCTATTGTAATCTCCTTAGAATCGATGTTTCTTTTATCAAAAACATAAGAAGATCTAATTTCATCAATCCTTTTATTTAAGCGACTGAATTCACTTGAGTTTTTTTGCAGCTTAGTAGCCTTTTCAAACTTAAGTTTTCCTTGCTCTAAAATAGAGGAGAAATTTAAAAGATAAGCATTCACTTTCTTCATTAAACTCCCAATTTCATCCCTAGGAATTTTATTATTCAAAAAGACTATATGCTTATCTTTCACTCCTTTTATTAGGTGCATTAAACTTTCAATAGGCCCAGATAAGCTAATCCTCATAAAAAAGAAAATAACTTCAGCTGCGATCAATAAGGATATAGCTAATATTGTAGCAATATCGTAGATAATACTATTGATAGAGCGTGTTACATATTGTTTGTCTACGCCAATTTTCAGAGTAGCTTGTTTGTTTTTGTCAAACATTACAGGGAAAGTAGAATATAAAATATTTTCTTCGTTTTCAGATTCCGCAACCTCAGCACTCCCTACCCCCGAAGTAGAAGGCGGATCATTTTGATACAAAGTTTTTTCATCAAGGTTTAAAATCCCCATGGAGGCAATATCTTTATTATTATTCATGATCGATTTAAAAACGAGGTTCATACCTTTAAATTGATCAAGTGGAATACCAAGATCTAAAGCTCTTTCTAATTGCTTTACAAGTGAGTGCCCAACTGCTTCAGTTTTCTTATGAATTTCCGGTAAAATATTAGGCTCTATTTCTTTTATGTGAAAATAAACTAAAGATAAGGAAGATATAATAGCAATAAACCCAACAAATATTAAGATATCTACACTTAATTTTTTAAATTGATTTTCTAAAGTAATATTTTTCATTGAACCCTCACGACTTCTTAGGCAACGTAGTTGCTTTTTTTTCTAATGAAAAAAGAGATTTTTCCAAAGAAAGTATTTCATCTGTTTCTTTTTCAATAGTCTTTAACATTTGGGAGAACTGCCCTAAAAGGTTTGCATCCATATTCCCTTTTATTGTTTTTTGGGTCGCAGAATGATCTGTTAAAAACCGAGACATATAGGAAAGAGTTGCAATTGGCTTTTTAAACAAATAACGAATGAGAATTAATAATACTAAGAAGCAGGCAACAAGCGCACACAACAACCTCTCATAAAGTCCTAAAGCTACGGCATGTTCACTTGTCGCACTATGGCTGTTGGCATACCTAATCGTAACACCCCCGATAATATGCCCAACACCATCCATAAAATTGGTTCCTATTGCTGTTACATTCCCCTCTTTTAACCTCCAAACAGGAAATTTGCTTGTTTCAAGTATATTTTTCCAAGGAACGGGTATAGGTTTTCCGATACTGTCTTTGTCATTATCAAAAACAGTTTTATACACACCTATTTTTCCTTCAAACACTTTGACAGATAAAATATTTTCGTCATTCTGTTTGACTTGATCAATAATAGATTGGGTGTTTCTAAGCTCCGAAAGATTCGCACCTATCTTTAAGCTGTTTTCGATAGTACTTTTCATATCATAAAGAGTAACTGAAAAGCGGTTCATAATAATATTGTCCAGATTTGATCGGTATTTATAATGCATAAGAATGGTCAATAAGGCTAAGCTAAATACCAACATACAAGAGATAGAGATAGAAGTTTTGTATATAATTTTCATTACGGTCCCTATTACAACTCTTTAAAATTAACATCTTCATTTCAGACGGGTATATGCCTTACGCAGTGTGCAAGTTTTTGTTTTTCTTGTAACAGCCTGGATCCCCGCTGCTTAAAAACTTGCGCACTATGTTACCTTTCATTAATTCACAACCTTCTTAAGAAAGTGTTAATAACGCAGAAATAGAATCAAAAATCATAAATAATGACGTAAATTTTACTTAGTCAAAAATTTGCAAGATATGCTGAAAATAATTCTTAAACAATTAAGTGTGCTTATAAATTAACCTTAAATTAACTCTCTTTACCCTACACTTTTTTATAGACGATAATAAAAAGGCTGATTTGTAAAAAATGAAAAACAGTACCCTAGATGTTCTAAAAAATTTTTTTCTAAAGAGAAAGTTAAAATTTGAAATCTTAAGCAGTTTCTTCTTACTTCAAATTCTAGCTGCCACTTTTATTATTACGTATATGTATAATAACCACACTAAATCTCTTTACGAATTTTCTGACACACTTATGAAAGATATAAGTGAAGAAAAAATTGAAGCTATTCTTTATCGATTTAAATCTGTTGAGACATCTGTTTCTTTAGGGTCAAATTTGGTTCGCAACAATGAAGATGTATCAATTGAAAATAAAAACCTTCTCCACTACATGATTAGTTCCGTAAAACAGTACCCTTACATAGACAGCATGTTTATTGGCCTAAAGACAGGATTTTTTCTCCAAGTAAGAGGCGTGACCCCAGGGTCAACATATAAAGCGACTCCAACTAAACTCTTACCTAAAAATGCTTCTATTGGGGTTCGCATCATTGTTAACGAAGAGAAAAGAAAAAGTGAAACTTGGTATTATTTAGATGCAGAAGGTCGCGTTTTGGAAAAGGAAACTCTGGGTAATAATCAGCTGACTTTTGATTTCAAAGCCCGCGAGTGGTACAATAAAGCACTAGATACTCAAAGTTTGTCTTGGTCAAATATTTATGTATTTAGCATCTCAAAATTACCTGGCATAGCAACGTCTTATCCCCTGCAAAATGATGAAGGACAATATATAGGGGTTATTGGAGCAGATATTCAGATAACAAGCATGGCTGAGATTCTACAAAAAAACGCATTAACTGGCATCTCTATGATTATGAATCACAAAGGAGAAGTCATCGCTCATCCCACAGAAAAAGAAACAACCAAAACCGTTGGAACAGAGGTGCAGTCTATTATGATTTCAGAACTGCAAGATCAGATTCCTTCAACTGCTTATAAAAAATTCATTGAATATCAAAAAAATCGTTTTACATTTGATTTCAACGGCGAACAATATATTGCCAATTATAGTCAGTTTAATGATGCCTTATTTAAAAATTGGGTATTCTGCTCGCTTGTCCCCATTAACGTATTCGTCGGTAAAGTTAAGGAAACTCAACAACGTATATTGATAATCTCATTTTCAATACTATTTTTATCAACACTTCTCATGGCTGTTTTAGCGCACCGTATTTCTAAACCTATCCAAAATCTTGTTGATCAAGCCAATCGAATTAGAAATTTTGATTTATCAGAACCTATAGAAATAAATTCAAGCATTGTTGAAATTCAAAAACTTCAAATCGCTATCTCTAGAATGCGTAAAAGCTTAGAAGCTTTTGCAAAATTTATTCCAAAAACACTTGTACGTAGGCTCATTGAAAAAGGAGCAGACGTTCGAATTGGAGGAAAATCAAAGCGCTTAACAGTTTTTTTTAGTGATATTGCTGGCTTTACAACAATATCTGAAACTTTCCCTGCGGATAAATTAATGACTCATTTATCTGAATATTTTGATGAGCTTACAGGAATTATTATAAATGAAAATGGAACAATTGATAAATACATTGGTGATGCAATCATGGCCTTTTGGGGAGCTCCCAGTGCCGATAAACTGCATGCTCTTCACGCTTGCAAAACAGCACTCTTTTGCCAAAAGAGATTAACAGACCTTAATCGTAAGTGGCTTTTTGAAAAAATTCCTCCTTTGTATACGCGTATTGGACTCCACACAGGAGATGCCATTGCTGGAAACCTTGGATCGTCAGAACGCATGAACTATACAATATTAGGAGATACCGTCAATCTCGCGGCAAGACTTGAAGGTGTCAATAAACAGTACGGAACTAATATTATTATCAGCCAAGCCGTACTCAAAGAGGTCCAAGAGCTAGCCATTGTTCGCCCATTAGATATTGTTTCAGTTAAAGGAAAAAATGAAGGCGTTGCTATTTATGAACTCGTGGCCTTACAAGGAACAGATCCCCTACTTTTGCCCACAAGCGAGCAACTTGAGTTTTGTGAAACCTTTAAAAAGGGATTCACCTTGTACCTAGAACAACGATGGGATGAGGCAATCCCAATTTTCCAAGGTATGGCTTTAAGGTATCCTGATGATCTTCCAACTCAAATGTATATTGAGAGATGTAAGCAGTACAAAGAAGCCCCTCCAGGAGAAGGCTGGGATGGTGTTAATCATTTACATTCAAAATGATATATTGCCGTAGCACCTTCTCCACTGTAGAGAGCTTGACTATTTAAAAACAGAGGAACAATGTTAAGTGAATCCTCAATTTATCTTAGATTGCTCGGCGACATTGGCCTAGTGTTCTGAAGATAAGCTTGTGATTACACCGATCAAATTCTTTCTTCATTAAGCCATTCAAGAGCTATGGCGCCTTGGAGTAAGTAATGTTCTTCTGCTGGCTAAAATTTAAAAAGCGCATATCTTAAAGTTTTATGGGCTTTTAGAAGTTTTGCCAATCGAAGTTGATCACAATCTTCCTTCTATGACGGATCTTACCTTGATTGTAAGTCTTCATCAACTAACCTCGTATTATGCCCGCTCTCCATCTTGCTTTGATCCGAGGGGTACCCTTAGCAACTTTAAATAAGAAATTAAAAAATGCAGCAGAACTAGCAGGCGTCCCGCTTGTTTTTTCCAAGAGTAAATCCAACAAATAAGTTAATCACGCTATCTTGAATTTCAGTACCTCAAAAATATAATAATAGTCAAAATGTGAAAAAGAACGTTAATATAATGCTATGGTGATTACTGCTACTTTTTTTCTAAGAACATATTGAGAAATTATGATTAAATCAATGGCTAATGAATTCTATCAACTTTTATCAGATTTTGATAGAAGCCGCTCAATTAATACATTTATTTATTTTATAGTTTTTCTTCTAAGTTTAACCACAGTATTAAATTTATTTTTTGCTCATGGTTCCCATATACTTGATCAAGGTCAAATCGCTGGTATGTTATGGAAAAATTCTTTTTTTATGACAAACCCACAGCTTATAACAGGTGAAATATCATATGCTTATGCAGATCATGTGGTTTTTTTTGATTTTATATGGTCATTTTTATCTAGTTTTCTACTGCTTACGCCTGCTCTAAATTTTGCTTTATTCCATGCCTGTGGAGTGATGGTTTTAATTATTGCTATCCAAACAACGCTCAAAAAAGGATTAAAACTTGAGGGCATTAAGCTTTATATTGCTCCTTTATTTGCATTAGCATTTTTCTTTTCAGGGTTTATCGCAGCCTATAACAACTATCCTCACACAGAAGTATATGCTGTAGCATTTGGCCTTTTATTTTTGGTAAATTTAGGAGGAAAAAAATACTTAAAGTCTGCTGCTTATTTTATACTTAGCTTATCTGTAAGAGAAGATATTGGATTTCATTTAAGTGGACTTCTTATTTGCATCAGCTTGTTAAGATTTATACAGATAAGAGAAACTCACAAAGATGAAATCTTCTTTATTATTTTTGGTGTGGCCTATTCTACTGCTGCCTTAATATTTCAAAAAATTGTCTTTGGAGAAGTCCGAATGACCAATGCTTACCTAGGAGATTTTTACTTCTCTCACCTTTCATTAGCAAATATAATCCAAAGATTACATGAAATATTAACCACAAAACAATTTTTTTGGGTACCAATAGTTAGTATTTTTCTAGTCTCTGTAGGGCTTCGGTCTCTTCGAATTGGTCTAGGTGTAATTGCTTTTATTCCTTGGTTTTCCTTTAATTTATTAAGCACCAATATTCTTGCTGCTACTTTTCAAATTTATTTTCCAATCTTTTTTGTTTTTTCTATTTTTTGGCCAGCCTTAATGCCTCTATTTTTCAGAGAAGAAAATTATTTTTTTCTAAAGATGAGTTTTAAAAATTTCTTAGTCTTCCTACAAGGAGTTATTATTTTACAGAGTGTAATATTAAATCCCTACTCAATAAATAATTATTTCCCTAGATTTTCTTTACAATCAATAAATCAGTTAGAAACTCTGGCTCAATCTTTACCTTATATTACAAACTCATCCATAAACTATGTAATTGATGATGGAATTGCCTCTCTCAATCCGACAGAATTTTCTCTTAATCAATTAGCTAAAAGTTCAAAAAAACCTGTAAATACAGCCATATTTTTTGGTAACGGGCCTAATTTTATACATTCTCTATATTCTATTCTTACATTTAAATTAGATCATATTTATCGCTATGGTCATACAAACACCTATGTAGCAACAAGCCAAGAAAACATCAAAACAACGATACCGTGGCTTATAGAGCAACCTTTGGATAGAGGAAGCAATTGGAAAGAGTTCTTAAATGCATTTACGAACCAGATGATAGCGCCTATTAATTTTAGCACCATGAATCCTCAACAAATTTTTTCATCTAATGCTTGGGGCATGCATTATTGGGGCCCACGTTTACCATTACCTGTAGGAGATTATACCCTTATTATCGATATTGAATCAGTAGACCCATTTGCATCATCAAATAATTCCAGAGCTCAGATAGAGTTAGTTTGTGAAGAGGTAAAAGCAACTCTTAAAAGCGAAACCTTAGATATATATAAGGACAAACATTTTAGCTTTAATTTTAACATCCCCTGGAGCTCCTCACATTCAAAGTTTTCATTTGGAATTAAGTCTGTAGGAAAAAATGATTTTAAGATCAAACACTTTAGCTTAATATACAACAACAAAACAAACTAACAATATAAACCAGTATTCAGTCAGCAACTACAATACATAGATTATTTTTATTTAATCTCCCTCAGTATATTTTCTAAATTCTATCAAATCATATGTAATAAAAATGTAATCTATAGATTAAAGAAAGTCCGATCAATATTAACTTTACTTTCTATTAACTTTTTTATACATATAATAATATAATAATGAAGGAAACACATAATGACACGTAGATCAGGAATATCATTATTTTTAGCTCTTCTAGCAATAAACCACGCTAATGTATGTGGTATGGAAGGGTCGTCATACGGAGACTATAGAAGATTGCAACCTACTTATCCAGGCTCATCCTTCGGAGACAGCTCTTACGGAAATAGTCCTTCTTATTATTCTGGTTCGTCCTATGGCGAAAGCTCTTACGGATACGTCCCTTCTTATGTAGATTCGTCCTATCGGGGAAGCTCTTATGGACACGGTCCTTCTTATTATCCAGGCTCATCCTATGGCGGAAGCTCTTACGGATACGGAACTTCTTATGTAGATTCGTCCTATCGGGAAAGCTCTTATGGACATGGTCGGTCTTATTATCCAGGCTCATCCTATGGCGGAAGCTCTTACGGATACGGTCCTTCTTATGTAGATTCGTCCTATCGGGGAAGCTCTTATGGACATGGTCCTTCTTATTATCCAGGCTCATCCTATGGCGGAAGCTCTTACGGATACGGAACTTCTTATGTAGATTCGTCCTATCGGGAAAGCTC